>NZ_VRVD01000300.1:0-5573 GCF_008040015.1 Methylobacterium sp. WL18
GTGCCGGTGGCCGCGTTGGTGTTGACGCCGCCCGCCGCCGCGACGGTGCCGGCCACCGCGTTGGTGATGGCCGCGCCCGGCGCGTTGCCCCCGGAGGTCGAGACGAAGATCTGCTTCAGCGTCTCGGGGGATTCCAGGTAGCGCGGGGCGATCTCCATCACGACGTGGTACTGGTTCAGGGGGTTGTAGATGGTCGAGACCTGGCGCTGGCCGAAGGCGTCGTACAGGGTGTTGTCGATCTTGTTCGGGGTGATGCCGTACCGGAACGCGGTGGCGCGGTCGATCACCACCCGGGTCTCCAGCCCCCCCTCCTGCTGATCGGAGGTGACGTCCGCGAAGGTCGGGTCCTTCTGGAGGGCGGCGACCAGCTTCGGGGCCGCGGCGAACAGCTCCTCGGCGGTGTCGCCCTGGAGGGTGTACTGATACTGGGCGAAGCTCTGGCGGCCGCCCATCTGCAGGTCCTGGCGCGGGAAGACGTAGAGGCGCGCGCCCGCGACCTGGGCTAGCTTCGGTCGGAGCCGCGCCATCACGGCCGAGATCGGCGCCCGCTCGCCGATGGGCTTGAGCCCGATGAACACGTTGGCCGAGTTGGTGCCGCGCCCGCCCGTGAAGCCGACGACGCTCTCCACCGCCGGATCCGCGCCCACGATGGTGGTGGCCTGCCGGAGCTTGGTCTCCATGGACTGGAACGAGATGCGCTGGTCGGCCTGGACGCCGCCCATCATCTGGCCGGTATCCTGCTCGGGGAAGAACCCCTTCGGCACGATGATGTAGAGGTAGACGTTGAGCCCCACGGTGGCGAGCAGGCTCAGCAGCACCAGCCGCGGATGGGCGAGCGCCACCGACAGAGTCCGGGCATAGGCGTCGAGCAGCCAGGAGAAGCCGCCCTCCAAGACGCGGATCAGGACGTTCGGCCGGCGTCCCGCCGCGCGTCCGTGCCCCTCCGGCCGCAGCAGCCGCGCGCACATCATCGGCGTCGTGGTCAGCGACAACACCAAGGAAATCAGGATCGACAGCGACAGGGTGACGGAGAATTCCTGGAAGATCCGCCCGATCAGGCCACCCATCAGCAGGATCGGCAGGAACACCGCGATGAGCGACAGGCTCATCGAGATCACCGTGAAGCCGACCTCCCGGGCGCCGATCAGCGCCGCCTCCATCCGAGGCTTGCCGTCCTCGATGTGGCGCTGGACGTTCTCCAGCACCACGATGGCGTCGTCGACCACGAAGCCGGTGCCAATGATCAGGGCCGTGAGCGACAGGATATTGAGCGAGTAGCCGAGCAGGTACATCGCCGAGAAGGTGCCGATGATCGAGATCGGCACCGCCACCGCGGGGATCAGGGTCGCCCGGCCGGAGCGCAGGAAGGCGAACACCACCAGGATCACGAGGCCGACCGCCACCAGCAGCGTCTCCTCGGTGGCCGCGAGCGACGCCCGGATCGTGGCGCTGCGGTCGCCGGTGAGCTTGATGTCGATGCCGCCCGGCAGCGCCGCGGTGAGCTGCGGCAGCGCCTTCTTCACCGCGTCGATGGTCTCGACCACGTTGGCGCCGGGCTGCTTGTAGACGAACAGCAGCACCCCGGCCTTGCCGTTGACGATGCCCAGGTTGCGCTTGTCCTCGACGCCGTCGAGCACCTGGCCCACATCCGTGAGCTTCACCGCCGCGCCGTTGCGGTAAGCCACGATGATGTCACGGTAATCCTCGGCCTTGCGGCCCTGGTCGTTGGCGTAGAGCTGGTAGCGCCGGCCCCCGGCGTCGATCTCGCCCTTGGGCGAGTTGGCGTTGGCCGAGGCGAGCGCCGCCCGGATGCCCTCCAGGCCGATGCCGTAGTTGAACAGGGCGGTGGGATCGAGCTCCACCCGCACCGCCGGCAGGGACGAGCCGCCGATATCGACGTTGCCGACGCCGGGCAGCTGCGACAGCTTCTGCTGCACCACGGTGGCGGCCGAATCATAGACCTGGCCGCGGGTCAGCGTGTCCGAGGTCATGCCGAGGATGATGATCGGCGTGTCGGCGGGGTTGAACTTGCGGTAGGTCGGGTTCTGCCGGAGCGAGGCCGGCAGGTCGGCGCGCGCCGCGTTGATCGCCGCCTGGACGTCGCGCGCCGCGCCGTCGATGTCCCGGTTCAGGCCGAACAGCAGCACGATCCGGGTGGAGCCGAGCGAGTTCGTGGACGTCATCTCGTTGACGTCCGCGATGGCGCCGAGCCGCCGTTCGAGCGGCGCCGCCACGGTGGTCGCCATGGTTTCAGGGCTTCCGCCCGGCATCTGGGCCTGGACCAGGATCACGGGGAAGTCGATCTGCGGCAGCGGCGCCACCGGCAGCTTCAGGAACGCGAACAGGCCGGCGAGCAGCACGCCGATCGTGAGCAGCGTGGTCGCGACCGGCCGGCGGATGAACGGCTCGGAGATGTTCACGGGAGCGCCTCGCCGGCCGCGACATCCGGCCCCCGCCGTCCGGCGATCCGGCGCTCCAGCCGGTCGAAGGCCAGATAAATCACCGGGGTCGTGAACAGGGTCAGCACCTGGCTGACGATCAGGCCGCCGGCGATGCAGATGCCGAGCGGCTGGCGCAGCTCCGAGCCGACGCCGGTGCCGAGGATCAGCGGCACAGCCGCGAACAGGGCGGCCAGCGTCGTCATCAGGATCGGGCGGAAACGCAGCAGGCAGGCCTGGAAGATCGCCTCCCGGGGATCGAGCCCGTCCTCGCGCTCGGCCTGGAGCGCGAAGTCGATCATCATGATCGCGTTCTTCTTCACGATGCCGATCAGGAGCACGATGCCGATCACCGCGATGATGTCGAGGGACAGCCCGAACAGCATCAGGCCCAGCAGCGCCCCGATGCCGGCCGAGGGCAGCGTCGACAGGATCGTGATCGGGTGGATGAAGCTCTCGTAGAGCACGCCCAGCACGATGTAGACGGTGATGATCGCCGCGAGCACCAGGAACAGCTCGTTGCTGAGCGCCGACTGGAAGGCGAAGACCGAGCCCTGCGGCACCACCCGGAACGAGGGCGGCAGGTCGATCGCGGCCTTGGCCTGCTCGATCGCCTCGACCGCCTGCCCGAGGGCCGCCCCGGGGGCCAGGTTGAACGACACCGTGGTGGCGGGGAACTGGCCGAGATGCGAGATCAGCAGGGGCGCCCGCCGCTCGCTGATCCGCGCCACCGCGGAGAGCGGCACCTGGCCGTTGGTCGCCGTCGAGGATGGCAGGTAGATCGTCTCGAGGCTGCGCAGGGTGGTGTGCAGGTTCGGGTTGGCCTCCAGGATCACCCGGTACTGGTTGGACTGGGTGAAGATGGTCGAGATGATCCGCTGGCCGAAGGCGTCGTAGAGGGCGTTGTCGATGGTCGCCGGGGTGATGCCGTAGCGGCCGGCGGTGGGCCGGTCGATGGTGACGTAGGCGGCGAGCCCCTGCGCCTGGTGGTCGCTCGCCACGTCGGCGACCACGGGGGATTTCGCCAGGGCCTCGGTGAAGCGCGGCACCCAGGTCTCGAAATCGTTGAGGTTCGGGGTCTCGAGGATGAGCTGGTACTGGGTCGCCGAGACCGCGGTGTCGATGGTCAGGTCCTGGACCGGCTGCATGTACAGGCGCATGCCGGGCTCGGCCCGGGCCGCCTCCGTGATCCGCCGGATGATCGCGCCGGCCGAGTCCGTCCGCTGGTCGCGCGGCTTGAGGTTGATCAGCATCCGGCCGGAATTGAGCGTGACGTTCTGGCCGTCGACCCCGATGAACGAGGATAGGCTGGCGACGTCCGGGTCCTTGAGGATCAGCGCAGCCATACGCTGCTGGCGCTCGGCCATGGCCGCGTAGGAGACGGACTGGTCCGCCTGCGTGATGCCCTGGATCACCCCGGTATCCTGGACCGGGAAGAACCCCTTGGGGATGACCACGAACAGGTAGACGGTCAGCACCAGGGTGCCGAGCGCCACCAGCAGGGTCAGGCCCTGATGGTTCAGCACCACCCGGAGCGCGCGGCCGTAGGCGGCGATCGTACCGTCGATGGCGCGCCGGCCGGCGCGCGCGAACACGCCCTCGCGGCGGCGGACCTTGGCCTCGGGCGCGTGCTTGAGCAGGCGCGCGCACAGCATCGGCACCAGGGTCAGCGACACGACCGCGGAGATCACGATGGTGGCGGCCAGCGTGATGGCGAATTCGTGGAACAGGCGCCCGACCACGTCGCCCATGAACAGCAGCGGGATCAGCACCGCGATCAGCGAGACGGTGAGCGAGATGATGGTGAAGCCGATCTCGCGCGACCCCTTCAGGGACGCTTCCAGGGGCGAATCGCCGGCCTCCACGTGGCGGGCGATGTTCTCGATCACCACGATGGCGTCGTCGACCACGAAGCCGGTGGCGATGGTGAGGGCCATCAGCGACAGGTTGTCGAGGGAGAAGCCGTACAGGTCCATCACCGACAGGGCGCCGATCAGCGACAGGGGCACCGACAGGCTCGGGATCAGCGTCGCCGACAGGCTGCGCAGGAACAGGAAGATCACCAGCACGACCAGCGCGATCGCCAGCCCCAGCTCAAACTGCACGTCCTCCACGGAGGCCCGGATCGTGGTGGTACGGTCGGTGAGCGGCGCCACCGCGACGGAGGTCGGCAGGCTCGCCTGCATCTGCGGCAGCAGCGCCTTGATCTTGTCGACCGTGGCGATGACGTTGGCGCCCGGCTGGCGCTGGATGTTGAGGATCACCGCGGGCGTGGTGTCGGCCCAGGCCCCGAGCTTGGTGTTCTCCGGCCCCTCGACCACGTCGGCGACCTCCGAGAGCATCACCGGGGCGCCGTTGCGATACGCGATGATCGCGGCGTTGTAGGCCTTCGGGTCGCGGATCTGGTCGTTGGCGTTGATCGCGTAGGATTGCTTCGGCCCGTCGATCGAGCCCTTGGGGGTGTTGACGTTGAGGTTGGTGATGGTGGTGCGCAGGTCGTCGATGTTCAGCCCGTAGGCGGCGAGCGCCCGGGCGTTGAACCGCACCCGGATCGCCGGCCGCTGGCCTCCCGAGATGCTGACCAGGCCGACGCCGGCCACCTGACTGATCTTCTGGGCGAGCCGCGATTCCGCGAGGTCGCGCACCTGGGTCAGTGGCAGGGTCTTCGACGTGAGGGCCAGGGTCAGGACCGGGGCGTCGGCCGGGTTGACCTTGGCGTAGATCGGTGGCGCCGGCAGGTCCGAGGGCAGAAGGTTGCCGGCGGCGTTGATCGCCGCCTGGACCTGCTGCTCGGCGATGTCGAGGGGCAGGTCGAGGTTGAACTGCAGCGTGATGACCGAGGCGCCCGCCGAGGATTGCGAGGTCATCTGGTTGAGGTTGGCGAGCTGGCCGAACTGCCGCTCCAGCGGCGCCGTGACCGAGGAGGTCATCACCTCGGGGCTCGCGCCCGGATAGAAGGTCTGGACCTGGATCGTCGGGTAATCGACGGCGGGCAGCGCCGAGACCGGCAGGTTCAGGTACGAGACGCCGCCGACGATCAGGATCGCCAGCATCAGCAGCGTCGTGGCGACCGGACGGAGGATGAAGAGGCGGGACGGGTTCATGGCAGGCGCACCATGGCCGGGCTCACTGCGC
>NZ_VRVD01000301.1:0-5562 GCF_008040015.1 Methylobacterium sp. WL18
GAGGCCGGGCGCTTCCGTCAGGACCTCTTCTACCGCGTCGCCGCGGCCGCGAAGCGTTCCGCCAGGAGAAGGATGTCGTCGCCGCGCTCGCGCAGAGGCGGGATCCGAAGCCGGGCCGCGGCGACGCGGTAGAAGAGGTCCTGACGGAAGCGCCCGGCCTCTACCTCGGCCGAGAGGTCGCGGTTCGTCATCGATACGAGCTGGATCTTGACGGGACGCCCTTCATGGCTCCCGATCCGGTAGACGACGTGATCCTCCAGGACACGCAGGAGATAGGACTGGAGGTCGGCGGCCATCTCGCCGATCTCGTCCAGGCAGAGCACACCGCCATCGGCCTGTTCGATCTTGCCGATGCGCCCTTTCTCGTCGGCGCCGGTGAACGCGCCCTTGACGTAACCGAAGAGTTCGCTCGCGATGAGGTCGCGCGCGATGCCCCCGCAGTTCACTGGCACGAATGGACCGCCCGCCGCCGGGCTCGTCTCGGCGATCGCGCGGGCGAACAGCTCCTTGCCGACGCCCGTCTCACCCTCGATCAGGATGGGCAGGCCGCTCGCGGCGAGTTTCCGAGCCCGCTGGCGGGCCACCTGGATGGCCGCGCTGTTCCCGGCGATCCGTTCGAACCGGCTCTCGGGTTCGATCAGGGTGGCCACCGTGCGTGACCCCGCGACTTTGGACCTGCGCTCGCGCACGGGATGGATGACGACGAGGCATCCGAGGGCGACGCCGTCCTGACGGACGATCTCGAGGCTCGCCTGCGAGAAGCGCCGGCGCCAGTTCTCCTCCCATTCACTCGGATCGGCGCGTCCGACGAGCAGACGTGCGGTCTCCGTGAAGACGGGGGATCCGGTCTCGAAGCCACGTTGCGCGGCCTCCGTCGCATGCACCAGGGCACCACGCCGATCGAGGACGACGATGTCGTTGCTTAGCCAGATCGACCGCTTCGCCACGTAACTGCGCAGCAGGATCTCGTGCTCGACCCTCGCCCGATGGCCAAGCGATTCCTCGATCTCCCGACCGACGGCCGCGGCGAGGGCGAGGCTCTGCGGGTTGAAGGACGCAGCCGGTCCCGAGATGTCGACGACGCCCAGCAGGGTGCCGTCGATCGGATGACGCAGCGGCATCGCCGCGCAACTCCAGCGCTGGACATCCTGGCAGAAGTGTTCGGCGGCGTGGATCATGATCGGCGCGGATGTCGCTAGGGCGGTGCCGATTGCATTGGTGCCGATCGCGGTCTCGTCCCAGCGTCCTCCGGTCTCAAGGTGGTTGCGGCGCCCGCCCTCAATCACATGTCGGTCGCCGGCCGTTTCGAGGATGAAGCCGCCCGCATCGGTCAGGATCACCATTGATGCGGCATCCGAGAGCAGGACACCGGATCGCGCGATGGCTGGCCGAGCAATCGCCAACAACTCGGCATTCTCGGCACGGTGTCGGAAGACCTCCGGCGCGCTTGCCAAAGGTGCCTCCGTCAACTCAACCCTGACGCCGTGCATCTTAGAGCGCTGCCATGACGCCGCCAAATGTGTCGCCATGCCTGCAGGAAGACGGCCGTCCGCGAGGAACGCCTCCCACGCTAGGCGGATCGCACGCTGGTGCCCCATGGACTGTCCTCGCGTTACATCAAGACCGCGCCATCGTCCGAATAGGATTAGGATTGATAAGCGAAATCAAACACAGAGTTCTGGCTGCGTCTAGTGATCTGAGCTGTCATTCGGCTTCAGTTTGAAGGTCGGCTCCCACGCGGCGGTTCTTGTCTGCACGGAGGAGAACGGCCCGGAAGTTCTCGGAGGCCGTTTGGCTTGGCTCAAGCGATCAAGGCTTGGACCTTGGCCTGCGTGAGGTAGCGTGCCTGACCCTCGGCGGGAGGCACGTTGCCGATGGGTGGGATTGGGATTGCCCCGGTTTGGTCGCTGCGGCCTGGCTTGCGTGGGAGACCGGAGTTCTGCCCTCGGGGTCTTCCGGTTCATGAGCGCCGACCAGGCCGACTTCCCGATCACCGTGATGGCGCGCACCCGCGGCGCGACGCGGGGCGGACGCCGCCCCGCTGAACCGAGTCCACGCCGTCCATCTCGGCTCGCACGAGACCTATGGCGTGCCGCGCATCCACGCCGACCTGCGCGAGCAGGGCGACCGGCATTTCCGCAAGCACGGGCGCCCATTGCCCGGCTGATGCGCGAGGCCTGTCTCGTCGGGGCCAGCCACCGGCGCGGTGGCCCCATCACGACGCTGCGGGACCGGGAGGTGCGTCCGGCTCCCGATCTCGCCGCCCGCAACTTCGCCTCCGCCCCCCCGAACCAGTTCTGGGTGGCGGATATCACCGACGTGCCGACAGCCGTTGGCGCGTCCCGAGAGCGGCTATGCATTGGCCGTCCGGCACCGTCGGCTCGAGGTGGGAAGCAAGCTTCGGCGCTGCGTTCGAGAACAGACGTTCAAGCTGTGGCAAATCGTTCGATCGTGAGTGCACCTGACGAGGCCGGACTGAACCCGGGCAAACGTCAGGCCGCTTTAACCTCACTCAGGAAGTGATGCACGACCACTCCAAGTTGCTCGGACTGAGTTGCAAGACGGCGTGCCGCGCTCAGCACGACCTTGGCGGTTTCACCAGTCTGGCCGGCGTCGCGCTCCAACGCCCCCATGGCATCCGTCACCGTCCGTGAGCCGGAGGCTGCCTGCTGCACACTCCGGGCGATCTCGTCGGTCGCGCTGCCCTGCTCATCCATCGTGTGCATGATGCCTTGGGTCGCGTCGCGCAAGCCCGTGATGGCCGTGCCGATCTCGCTGATTGCGGCCACGGTGGTCGCGGTCGCCTGCCGGATCTCGCCGACCTGAGTTCTGATCTCTTCCGTCGCCTTAGCCGTCTGCGTGGCGAGTTCCTTCACCTCAGCGGCCACCACGGCGAAGCCCCGCCCGGCAGCCCCAGCCCGGGCCGCCTCGATCGTCGCGTTGAGCGCAAGCAGGTTCGTCTGTCTCGCCAAGGTGTTGATGATATCGACAACCGCCCCGATCTGATCGGCGGCTCGCGACAGGGTTTGGACCAGGGCGTCCGTGCGCTCAACCTTCGCTGCGGCAGCACCGGCCAGGTCGGAAGACTGGGTTGCCTGCGCCGCCAACGCCCGGATCGTCGCGGCCAGTTCCTCGGTGGCCGCGGCCACCGTCTGCACGTTTGCCGAGGTCTGACGGGAAGCGGAGGACACCTCAGCCGCGCGCCCGCTGTTGCTCCCGGAGATGGTCGACATCGTGTTGGCAGTCGCCTCCATCTCGCTCGCCGCGCCCGACAGGCCACCCGCAATCGCAGTGACCTCGCCATCGAAGGCGGCCACGAGGTGGTCGATCAGGCCTGCGCGCGCCTTGCTCGTCTGCGCGGCCACCATGGCGTCGTTGATGTCCACGAGTGAGCCGCAGGCCCGGATCGGGTTGCCGTTCGCATCGTGCACCACCCCTCCCGTGGCGCGGAACCAGCGATACGTTCCGTCGCGCATCTGCAGGCGGTAGGCGACGTCGTAGGCACCCTTGTTCACCACGTTCTTCAGGGCTTCCCCAAACACGGCGAAGGTGTTGCTTGCATCCTCGGGGTGCAGGCGGTCGGACCAGGATTGTACCACGTCCGGGAACTCGTCCCGGTGATCGGCAAAGCCGACAAGGCGGCGAAACTCCGCCGACCATGTCCAGCGACTCTTCGGGTGCATCGGATCGCCGGCGTGCAGCACCGCATCCCACAGTCCGACCCCGGCGTGGTTATTGAGAATCTCCAGCAGAATGTCGTTATCTCTGCGCTTCCTGAACATGTCTTTGCCGACCTCGACCTATTGAATGTGCTTACACATAGTATCTATGAAAAAATCGTTACATCGTTCAGCACAATAAGATTCTCATCGTCGGCTCGTAAACTATAAGTAGCAACAAACGATATTTTTCAAACGCTTGTCATCGACGATCAATGCGTTGAAATTTATTTCTCCAGGAAACGTCGGTTGCCCGCAACATTCTAACTATAGTCAATTGTCCATAGCAAGCTGAAATTTTGGACCGTCGCAATACAGAATATAATCAAATACAAACTCAGGTTAAATCGATAAAAAATCGGAACTGACTTAGAGCGCCTAACAGAACGGCATCGAGCGGGGTTTTCAGCGTTGGTTTGGCATGGCCACACCGCTTCTCCCCGATGAACTCTGGGATGAGATCGCTCGGCTCCTCCCGCCGCCTCGGCCGCGTCCGAAGGGTGGGCGGCGTCCAATTGAGAACCGGGCCGCACGCACGGGCAACTTGTTCGTGCTGCGCTCGGGGCTGCCGTGGGAAATGCGGCCGGCCGAGATGGGCTGCGGCTCCGGCATGGGTTGCCGGCGGCGGCTGCAGGATTGGCAGGCGGCGGGCGTTTGGAGCCGCCTGCATCACGTAGTGCCGGACCGCCTGCACGCGGCGGGTGAGATCGACTGGAGCCGGGCTTGCCTGGACAGCGCGTCTGTCCCGGCCAAAAAGGGGGCCTGCACCGGCCCGAACCCGACGGACCGGGGCAAGCCGGGCCAGAGCCGCCATCTCGTCACCGACGCGCGCGGCACGCCCCTCATGGTGAGCTTGTCGAACCCTCGGCTTCTGCCTGAGCGGGGCCGACCGGCACGACACCGTCATGATGGCGGCGACCCGCGATGCCATCCCGTCTGTGCGGAGCGGTCGGCGCGGACGACCGCTCCGCCGTCCGGACAAGCTCCACGCTGACAAGGCCTACGATGCCAGACCCCGCCGGCAGGAGTGCCGGGCGCGGGGGATCGTCCCGCGCATCGCGCGAAGGGGCATCGAGAGCAGCGAGAAACTCGTTCGTCACCGTTGGGGCGTGGATCCTTCGACAAGCTCAAGATGAGGGCACCCACGCCTGGTTCAACCGGTTCCGTCGATGGCCCATCCGCGACGAGCGACGCGCAGACATCTACGAGGCCTTCGCAAGCCTCGTCACCCTGAACCAGATCAGACGGTTCTGTTAGGCACTCTAACTTTGCCCTCGGACCACCTCGTGGGGGCCGATCAGGTCCCATGATGCGCACAGCATGGACGGCTGGGACTTCGGTCGAGACGACGCTTGAGCTGTGGGCCTCGTGGCCGCGAGAGGTGAAGGGGCGCATGCGGCCCCTGTTCAGCCAGGAGGGGGGCGCCGCCCCGGCGGGAACGGGACGCGGAATGCATGCCCCGGGCGCGGGCGCCGGTTTCCGTTGTCGATTCGTCTCACGCCCGCCCGCGGCGCACCCCGCAGGCCAGGCTATTGAGACTTACAATCGCACCGAACACGCAGCCGAAAGCTCCTTTCTTTCACGGACACAGGCCATCATTCTGTATTAGATTTACACGGACAGTATTTACATTATCAATTAAGAACGTTCGATGCACTGCATTGACGGGCGCATGATCCCGATGCCTACTGGGCGAGAATTTCAGGTCTCAGCTTAGAATCGGCGTGGACCGAGGCAGAAAGTCCGTTCGATGCTTCCGCCCGCGCGACCGCGAACCCCAGACACCGCGAAGCCCGCGGCCCCTGCGAGCCTCCCGGCGGGGCCGGCCCGGACCGGCCGCGCC
>NZ_VRVD01000302.1:0-5536 GCF_008040015.1 Methylobacterium sp. WL18
GCCTACACCTCGGCGCCGCCGGTCCGGCCCGCACCCCGGGTCGCCGCCGCCCCCGAGGAGCCGGCGCAGGATTACGACGAGCCGCTGCAGCTCGGCGCGCCGCCGCCGAGCACGGGGCCGATCTACTGAGACGCCCGGTTTTCGGCGTACCGCGGTAGGCCCGGACCTGTAGCGGCCGGGCCGCACAGATCGGCTAAAGCGTTCCGGATTGTGCGCAAGAGCTTGACTGGCGGCCCAGCCGAGCCATCGTCTCGCGCATGCAGGACAGCACCCCCGTCGAGGCACGCGCCATGCGCCCGATCCTTCACAGCCTCGCCCTCGGGCTGGCACTCCTCTCCGTCGCGCAGCCGGCGCTGGCCCGCTCGGCCCGGGAGGATATCGAGCCCGCCGAAGAGCGGATCTTTCCGTTCGACGCGCAGATTCCCGGCTGCCAGGACCAGAGCGTGCTGGAGCGGGTCTCGACCAACTTCGCCGAGAAGGAGGCGAAGTACTGGAATTCGTCGATGACGATCCGGTCGTTCGATACGATCGAGCGCACCGCCTGGCGGCCCTGGGGCCTCGACACCTATCCGCGCCGGTTCTGCTCGGCCACCGTCACCACGTCGGACGGGGTGCGCCGCAAGGTCGATTACTCGGTGCGTGAGAGCCTTGGCATCATCGGGGCGACCTGGGGCGTCGAGTTCTGCGTCCACGGCCTCGACCGCGATCTCGCCTACGCCTACGCGACGGCCTGCCGGATGGCGCGGCCCTGAGGATGCGCGCCCGCGTCGCCTGCCTCGCCGGCCTGCTGATCGCGGGGCCGGTTGCCGCCCAGGATGTCGGCGGCTTCAGCCGCCGGGGCGAGCCGGGCGCGTTCGATTTCTACGTGCTGGCCCTGTCGTGGTCGCCGACCTACTGCGCCGGCGTCGGCGAGCGTCGCAACGACGTGCAATGCGCGCCCGGCCGGGGCCTCGGCTTCGTGGTGCATGGGCTCTGGCCGCAATATGACCGCGGCTACCCGCAGAACTGCTCCGCTGTGGAGCGGGCGCCGACCCGGCAGGCGCTGGAGGTTGCCGGCCAGGTCTATCCGAGCGAGGGGCTCGCCCGGCACGAGTGGCGCACCCACGGCACCTGCTCCGGCCTCGATCCGGCCCGTTACTTCCAGGCCGCCCGCGATGCGCGCCTCGCCGTCACGATCCCCGACGGCCTGAAGGGCGGCGGTGCCCCGCAGACCGTGGCGCCGATCGAGATCGCTCGGCAGTTCGTGGCCGCCAACCGCGGCCTGCGCCCCGACATGATGGCGGTGACCTGCACGCGCGGGCAGTTGCAGGAGGTGCGGATCTGCTTCTCCAAGGACCTGCGCGGCTTCACTTCATGCCCCGAGGTGGCCCGGGGCAATTGCCGCGCGCCGGACATCACCCTCGACGCCGCCCGCTGACTTTTTTGACCGTTTGCACGATCATAGGCTGGACCTGGAGCGCGGGATCCGCTTGAGGGCGACGCCATGAACTATCGGCACGCCTTCCACGCCGGCAACCATGCCGACGTGCTCAAGCACCTCGTTCTCGCGCGGGTGCTCGCCCACCTGAGCCTCAAGGACAAGCCGTTCCGGGCGCTCGACGCCTTCGCGGGCCTCGGAATCTACGATCTCACCGCCGACGAGGCGGCTCGCACCGGCGAGTGGCGGGACGGCTGGGGCCGGATGGAGACGCCGTTCGCGCCCGCGGTCGAGGCGCTGTTGACGCCCTACCGGGAGACCGTGGCGGCGGTCCAGGCTCGCTACGGCGCCTCCGCCTATCCCGGTTCCCCCGCGGTGATCCGCGAGGCCCTGCGGCCCGGCGACAGGGGCGTGTTCGTCGAACTCCACCCGGAGGACGCCGCGACCCTGGGGGAGCGCTACGCGCGCGACCCGCGCACCAGGGTGCTCAGCCTGGACGGCTGGACGGAGGTCAACGCGCAGATCCCGCCGCCCGAGCGCCGCGGCCTGGTGCTGATCGACCCACCATACGAGGTGCCGGGCGAGATCGAGCGGCTCGGGACACACCTCGCCCGCGCGGTGGCAAAATGGCCGACCGGCGTGTTCCTGGCCTGGTATCCGATCAAGGATGCCGCCGCGATCGACCGCATGGTCCGGGACCTCGATGCCGCCCTGCCTCGCCCGGCCCTGCGCCTCGACCTGCTGATCGACCGGCCGGACGACCCGACGCGGCTGTGCGGCAGTGGGTTGATCGTCGTCAATCCACCCTGGCGCCTGGCCGAGGAGGCGCTCGTATTCTTGCCAGCGCTAGCTGAGCGGCTGGCCCGGAACGCGTTCGGCGGATTTCGCTGCGTTCGGATCGGTGCAGTGGGCTGATTCGTCACTATTGCCGAAGGATCGCGCAATCGGAGCACCGGTCTGGCAAGGTCTCGCATCAGGGCAGCGCCCCGAAATGTGGCTACAAAACCACAGACCTCTGCCGACCCGTCCCAAGGGGCCGAGAATGACTAAAAACTAGGCAAGTGCCATTTGTTTGATTTTGTATCAGCGGCGGGTCGGTGTCAGCTTGGCCGGGAACCAATTCAAGCGAGCCGCGAAACCATGCTGAAGCGATCCACCCTGGCCGGCTTGGCCACCGTGCTGCTCTCCTCGACCGGCATCCTCGCGGCCGATCTGCAGACCAAGGCACCCGTGCCCGTGCCGCCCCCGGCCGAACCCTGCAAGGCCACGCTCCTAGGCCCGACCTATGGCGGCCTGATCAAGGCGAACCCGAACCCAACCTGCTTCTCCGCCGGCCCGCTGGGCGACCTCTACGTCGGCGGCGCCGTCACTGGCTACGCCTACACCCAGACCAATCCGTTCGCTTCGTTCTCGACGCCCGCCGCTCCCAATGATCGAGACCGGGCTGCGCGAGTCGATTTCTCGAACCTCCAGGGCATCATCCAGAAGCCTGAGGGCGCGTTCCAGTTCTACGTGCAGGCCGGCGCCTACTCGATCCCACAGCTCGGCTTCCCGACCCTGGGCACGTTCACCCAGACCGATCTGCTGTTCGGCCCGGTTCCGGTCGCTTTCGGCAAGATCCAGATCAACGATGAATGGTCGGTCCAGGGTGGCCGGATGTTCACCCTGATCGGCACCGAGCTTCTGTTCACCTACCAGAACCTGAACATCAACCGCGGCCTCCTGTTCGTGCAGGAGAACTTCATCAACCACGGCGTGCAGGTCAATTACAGCAGCGGCCCCCTCTCGGTCTCGCTGGCCGGCACCGACGGTTTCTTCTCCAACGAGATCAGCTGGCTGACCGGCAACGTCGCCTACAAGCTCGACGACTTCAACACGATCGGTGTCAACGGCGGCCTCAACCTCGGCCGCACCAACGCCTTCGAGCGCAGCGCGCGCTACCAGTTCGCAACGCCGAACTTCCAGCAGAACAGCGGCATTTTCAACATCAACTACACCTACGCGAACGGCCCGTGGATCATCTCGCCCTACTTCCAGTTCACCAACGTCGAGCGGGATGAGCGGATCGGCATTAACAGCAGCGCGTCAACTTTCGGTGGCGCTCTGCTGGCCGCCTACTCCTTCAACGATATTTTCTCCCTCGCCGGACGCGTCGAATACACTGAACAGACCGGCGTGCGCGGCGGCAACACCCCCAACCTTCTCGGCTTTGGCCCCGGCAGCAACGCCTTCTCGGTGACCGTCACGCCGACCTTCACGTTCGACCGCTACTTCTTCCGGGTCGAATACGCCCACGTCGAGCTCGGCGGGATCACGCGTGCGTCCGTCTTGGACGGCGGGACAATTTCTCCCGGCACCGGCTTCGGCCGTTATGGCACTCGCACCTCGCAGGACCGCTACATGGTCGAGACCGGCATCACCTTCTGATCCGATTCTCCGAGCCGGCCTTCGGGCCGGATCTTTCGAAGACCCCCGGGCGCGCGTCCGGGGGTTTTTTTATGTTCGGAGAACACCGCGAATGCGTCGCGCAGCACTGATCCAATCTCGGCTCGATCTTCGATATTATAATATAGAAACGATGTAAACTGAAATAATAGAGGCTGTATATCTCATACGGAGAGTCAGTTCTGGCGCGGGAAAAGTCGCGGTGAACTTGCGATGGTATCGCCGAATCTCGTATTATCCTTCAGCCGTCATGCGTGAGCGGGTTGAGGATTTCAAAGATGCCAGTGATCAAGGCTTTGTCGGATACGTTGCGGAGTGTCGCCGCGCCCGGCATGACGCCGAAGGCGTTGCGCGCCGCCGTCCGGGAGAAGCATCCCGATGCCTCCAAGAAGGATATCGTGCGGGCCGCCTTCTATGCCTTGCTCGAGGAGCCGGAGCAGGATCTGGCCTGCCTGGCCGAACTGCACGGCTTCGCCCTCGTCGAGCGCGTGTCCGAGGATGAGCGGACTATCAAGGTCGGGGGCACCAAGAAGAAGCGTCGGGCCGCCGAGGCGGCGAAGGCTGCGACCGGTGAACTGGCCGAAGCCCTGAACTGAAGGCGCCGGCCGCCGTCCTGCGGCGCGAAGAGGCGCGGCTGGTCTGGCTCAACTTCGCTGGAGCAGGCGTCGGCCGGGACGGTGCCCCTCCTCGCCGGTGTCGCGAAAGCCGAGCTTCTGCAGGAGGCCCCAGGAGGCGACGTTGCCGGGGCGGCACTCCGCCACGACGATGCGGGCCGGGAAGCGCCTGCCCAGGAGTTCGAGGATGGCCGAGACCGCCTCGTAGGCCAAGCCACGCCCCCGCGCTGCGCCACCGACCCAATAGCCGATCTCGATCGCACCGGGTCCGCGCAGATGCGTCCCGACCACGCCGACCAGATCGGATGCGACCGTTAGCTCGCCCGCTTCAGATGCACCGGCTCGGCGCATCCAGGCTCCCAGGAAGCGGTCCTGGCCGCGCCCACCGCTGCGGATCAGGTCTTCGGCGTCGCGTACGGTGAAGGGGGTCGGCAGGAAATCCACCGCCGCGGTGATCGCGGGATCGTCGGTGACCCGGCGGAGGTCCTGGGCATCCTCCGGCCGCAGCGCGGCGATCGACAGGCGTGCGGTCTCGATCGGAGGCAGGTCGGCGAGGCTGTCGCGGGCGGCGCGAATGGTAAACATCTTTCCGATGTGGGGTGGCGACCGGACCGGAAAAGGCACGGTCAGACCCCTCTCCTTCATCCCGTGACGGTCGCCGTCACTACTCAGACAGAGCGCAATGCGCTTACCGATAGGCCGGACGGGAACGGTTGCTTAACCTGAATCCGTCTTCATTGGGGCATCAAGTTGCGTCAGGCAAACGGGTGCGTCGATGCGGGTGCGCGGTACGGGTCGAGGGTTACGGACGCTGTCGCGCGTCGCCCTCATCGGCATCATCGGTGGCGGTGCCGCCGCCTGTTCCTCGGACGCATCGCGCCTGAGCAACCCTTTCTCAAACCCCTTCTCGTCGGAGCCTGCCGCCACTGGCAGCCTGCCGGAGGGTAGCCTGAAGCCGGCGCCGGTGATCCGTACCGGCCGGATCCAGTCCGAGGCGCTCGGCGCCCCCGGTGCTGCTCCGCGTCCGGCCGCCACGGCGATCCCGGCCCCGACTCAGGCG
>NZ_VRVD01000303.1:0-5526 GCF_008040015.1 Methylobacterium sp. WL18
GCCTCGGCCAGCGAGCCGACGCCGCGCAAGCGTTCGATCCGGGCCGAGCGCGTGACCACTTCCGGGTCGCAGGCTTCCAGGGCCGCGGCCTCGATGGGCAGAGGGGAGAGGCCGAACGCCGCCGCCGCCGTGCAGATGGACGGGTCCGCAGCCCTGTCGGACGCCGTGGCGACGGCCGTCAGATCGGTCCGGGCGGCACCGACGGCACCGAGGGCGCGGGTAATCAGCGCGGCGATTTCGTCGGCGCCTGTGCCGCGCCGGAACCCGATCCCGGCTACGAGCGGGTCGGTCATGGCTTGGTCCACGCCCATTGGGTCACCGGCATCGCGGGCCGCCAGCCATGCATCCCCCCGACCGGGCTCGCCCGATCGACCGAGAACCGCCGCAGGCTTCCGCCATGCTGGGCGAAGGCCGCAAGCAGCGCCGCCTCGCCCTGGAGCGTAACCGCGTTGGCCACGCAGCGCCCGCCCGGCCGTAGAGACGCGAGCGTATCCGCCAGAACCCCGGCCTCGGAAACGCCGCCGCCGATGAAGATCGCGTCCGGGGCGGCCAAGCCCGCGAGGGCTGCCGGGGCCGCGCCGGTGACCACCGACAGGTCCGGAACCCCGAGGGCCTGAGCATTCCGGAGGATCCGCTCGGCCCGGTCCGGCCGAGCCTCGATGGCGGTGGCGCGCAGGCTCGGATGGCGCAGCATCCACTCGATCGCGATGGATCCCGCCCCGGCCCCGACATCCCAGAGATGCTGGCCCGGATGCGGGCGCAGGGCCGCCAGCGTCAACGCCCGGATCTCGGCCTTGGTCAGCTGCCCGTCATTCTCGAACAGCCCGTCGTCGAGGCCGGGCGCCAGCGGCAGGGCCTGTCCCGCGCCGGCGACCGCGATGGCCACGGTGTTGAGCGGGTCGATCGTTTCGAGGTCGAAGCCATCGGCCCGGCCGGAGCGGACCCGCTCGCGCGGGCCGCCCATCGCCTCCAACACAGTGATGATCGAGGCGCCGAAGCCGCGCTCGGCGAGTAGCGTCGCCAGCGCGGACGGCGTGCTGCCGTCCCAGGACAGGACCAGGAGGCGGGCGCCGGGCTGGATGTGCGGCACGATCCGGGCCAGCGCCCGCCCGTGCAGGGTCACGAGACCACATTCGGCCAGCGGCCAACCGAGCCGCGCGCAGGCGAGGCTGAAGGCCGAGGGTTGGGGGAAGGCGTGGATCTCGGCGGGCGGCACCAGCCGGGCGATCTCGGCGCCGATGCCGTAGTGGAATGGGTCGCCGGTGGCGAGGATGCAGGTCGACCGCCCGCGCCGGGCCAAAATCTCCGGGTAGGCGTGGTGGATCGGGCTCGGCCAGGTCCGGGTCTCGGCGTCGAAGGGGGCGGCGAGGGCGAGGTGGCGGCGGCCTCCGTAGACGACCTGTGCGCCATCGAGCGCGGCCGCGGCCGCCGGCGCCAGGCCCGAGCGTCCATCCTCCCCGATGCCGACGATCGATAGCCAGCGGTGGCTCGACAGGGGATCAGCGCTCATGGACAAGACCCCCATGAACCGCGGCGCGATGCGAATCCTGATCCTCGGCGGCACCGGGGAGGCGAGCGCCTTGGCCCGGGCCCTGGCTGGACGGGGCGAGTACGCCGTGATGCTGTCGCTGGCCGGCCGGACCGCGGCCCCGAAGGCCGAGCCGGTGCCGACCCGGATCGGCGGGTTCGGCGGCGCCGCGGGTCTCGGCGGCTATCTGCGTGCGGAGGGTATCGATCGCCTGATCGACGCGACGCACCCGTTCGCTGCGACCATCTCGGCCAACGCCGCCGCCGCCGCGGAGACTGCGGGGGTGCCGCTGCTGGCGATCCGCCGGCCGGGGTGGTGCCGCGAGGCCGGCGACCTCTGGACCGAGGTGGCGACCATGGAGCAGGCGGTCGCAGCCCTGGGGCAGGCGCCCCGGCGCGTGTTCCTGACGATCGGCCGCCAGGAGGCCGGCGCCTTCGCGGTGGCGCCGCAGCACAGCTATCTGGCCCGGAGCGTCGAGCCGCTCGGGTCGGTTCTGCCAGTTCCGGACCTCACCGCCATCGAGGCGCGGGGCCCGTTCGACGCGGCGGCCGAGGCCGCGCTGATGCACGCCACCGGCACCGAGATCCTGGTCAGCAAGAATTCCGGCGGTGCGGCGACCTACGGCAAGATCGCCGCGGCGCGCAGCCTCGCGATCCCGGTGGTCATGGTGCGCCGGCCGGAGAAGCCCGACGTGCCGAGCGTCCCCGACGCCGCGGGCGCTCTGCGCTGGCTGGAGACCGGCGTTCATGCCGTGCCCGCGACCTTGCGTGAGGTGTAGACGAACGGCACGCCGCCGGACCGTGGGATCAGCCGCGTGGTGGAGGCGCCGAGGATCACCATCGTGGCCATGTCGGCCGGTACGGCATGCGCTTCGGCGAGCGTCGAGACCCGGATCGCTTCGTCCGGCCGGCTGATCGCGCGGGCGAACATCACCGGCGTCTCGGGCGCCCGGATCCCGGCGGCGAGATCAAGGGCGGCGCCGAGCTGCCAGGGCCGGGCCGCCGAGATCGGGTTGTAGAGCGCGATCACGAAGTCGGCCCGCAGCACCGCGTCCAGCCGGGCCGTCACCACCGGCCAGGGCTTCAGGTTGTCCGAGAGCGACAGGGCGCAGAAGTCGCCGCCGAGCGGCGCGCCGAGCCGGGCGGCGGCGGCCAACATCGCGGTGATCCCCGGCTCGACCGTGATGGTCAGGTCGCGCCAGCCGGGCTCGCCGTGCTCCACCGCCTCGAAGACGGCCGAGGCCATGGCGAAGACGCCCGGATCGCCGCCGGACACCACCGCCACCCGCCGGCCGGAGGCGGCGAGCTGCAGGGCATGGCGGGCGCGGTCGACCTCGACGCGGTTGTCGCTGGCGTGACGGATGAGGTCCGGGCGCTCGGGCACGCGCGCCACGTAGGGGAAGTAGCCGATCAGATCCTGCGCGGCGTCGAGGGCCCGGCGTGCGGACTCGGTCAGCAACCCGGGATCCCCGGGGCCGAGGCCGACCACCGTGACGCTGCCGCTTACACCCTGGTTCAACGTGCGTCTGCCTGCGATGTCAGCACCAGGGCGGCGAAGCCCTGCTCACCAAGGAGCTTGACGGGCCGTTTATCGAAGGACGCGAAAGCCTCGCTTCCCAACCACCGCCCCTCGAAGGCGATAACTCCGTCGGCGAAGTCACCGCCGGCTTCGAGAAGCGTCAGACCCGCCTCGACCCCCGGCCGGTTCGCCACCACGTTGTCGGCCTCGATCAGGCCGCGGATCGCAGTCGCGATCTCAGCACGTGGCATCGCGTATCGGCTGCGGAGAACCCAGACCAGTTCGCACAGCGTGTGAAGGCTGATCGCGACCTGGCTGGCCCGTTCCATTAGGTCCAACGCAGCGCGCGCCCGCGCTTCATCGTCGTCCACGACCAGGCGCAGCAGAACGTTTGTCTCAGGCGTGAGCTTCACGGTCGGTCCAGACCGGCCATAGCGGCGGCCGCCCCCGCCTCGGCGATGGCCTCGTCGATCTCCTCGATCGAGCAACGCGCGCCGTTACCCTTGCCCTTGAGGATCCCGTGAAGCTGCCGCCAGGAGCCGCGCGGCCGATCGGCCTTCAGTTCGGCCCGGCCATCGGGCAGCAGCTCCAGCCTGATCTTGTCGCCGGGCTGAATTCCGAGATGCTTAAGGATGTCCTTCCGGAACGTGACCTGACCCTGGTCGGTCACCGTCAAGGTCGTCATGATGCATCCTCCAACCTACAAAGTGTAAGGCTGCGCTGCATGACTGGCCAGAGCCGCGGATCGTGTCCGGCTCTCACGGCCGACGCCCCTCGCCGGGCAGGAGGACCATCGAAAAGTAGGGCGCGTCGTCGTCAGCCTTGTCGGCGAGCATCACCACGCGCTCGCCCGCCATGGTGCCGCGCTCGACATAGACGGCCCGGCCCAGCAGCCCGGCGGCGGTGAGCGCCGCGCGCACCTTTGGCAAATGCCGACCGAGCTTCATCACCACGGCGGCGTCTGTGCCGCGCAGGCGCTCGGTGAGCGCGTCCAGCGGCAGTGTAGCCGGCAGGACCGTGAGGATGTCGTCGCCCCAGGTGATCGGCGTGCCGGCCCGGGTCCAGCAGCCCGACATGCCGGTGACGCCCGGCACCACCTCCACGGGGAAGCGGTCCTTGAGGCGCCGCCACAGGTGCATGAACGAGCCGTAGAAGAACGGGTCGCCCTCCGACAGGATCGCCACGTCGCGCCCGGCGCCGAGATGGTCGGCGAGTTGGCCGGCCGCGTCGTCGTAGAAGGCGGCCAGCGCTGCCACGTAATCCGGATGCTCCGGGTGGATCTCGGTCGTGTAGGGATAGGCCAGCGGCATCTCCCGGGCGGGGTCGCGCAGGATCGCGTCCGCGATGGTACGGGCGTTGCCACGCCGGCCGCGCTTGCAGAAATGCACCAGCACGGGCGCGCGCATCAGGATGCGCTGCGCCTTCACGGTGAGCAGTTCCGGGTCGCCCGGGCCCATGCCGACCCCGTAGAGGGTGCCGGTCACGGCCGTTGCTGGAATCTCCTCGACGGGGGCTTCGACGCGCTCGAACCCGTCCATCACTCGACCTCGCTGGCGAGTGCGTTGACCGCCGCCGCGGTCATGGCGCTGCCGCCGCGCCGGCCGTGGACGACGACGAACGGGACGCGTCCGTCCCGGGCCAGAGCGTCCTTCGATTCGGCGGCGCCGACGAAGCCCACCGGGATGCCGATCACGGCGGCCGGTGGCGGCACACCGGCGTCCAACAGCTCGAGCAGGCGGAACAGCGCGGTGGGCGCATTGCCGACCGCGACGATGCTGCCCGGCAGGTGCTCCCGCCACAGCTCCATTGCGGCGGCCGAGCGGGTGGTGCCCAGGCTCGCGGCGAGATCCGGCACCCGCGGATCGCCCAGCGTGCAGATCACCGCGTTCTTGGCGGGCAGCCGTGCCCGGGTGACGCCGTCGGCGACCATCCGGACATCGCACAGGATCGGGGCTCCGGCCTGGAGCGCCGCGACCCCGGCCTCGGCGAACCCATCCGACATCTCAACGTCCACGGGGAGATCGGTCATGCCGCAGGCATGGATCATCCGGACGACGACGCGCTCGGCCGCACCGGACCAGCGCCCGAGGTCGGCCTCGGCCCGGATCATCGCGAAGGAGCGCGCGTAGATCGCCGCACCGTCACGGATATAGTCGTAGCGGGAGGCCGTCTCCGGCTCCAAACCTGCCTGGCGCAGGGCATTCTGGCTCGCGCTCATGCCGGTCTCTCGTTCCTCCCGAAATCCGTCACGGTGTTCCCCGGTGCGAAGGCGGCGGCGAGCCCGACGGTCTTGGCCCTTCCTAACCGCTCCAGCACCGCCTCGATAGGGAGGTGCATCGCCGGCTCATCGCCGGGCGCGCCGCCGATGACGGCGCCGTAGAGGCCACCTCTTCCGACGAGGGTCAGGTCGGCGGGGCCGGGCCGGGCGCAGCCCTTGGCGCAGCCGGAGACGTGGGCCGCGCGCCCCTCCAGGCCGAGGG
>NZ_VRVD01000304.1:0-5508 GCF_008040015.1 Methylobacterium sp. WL18
GTGGCGACCCGCTCGGGCTCAGCCTCGAGACGTTCGGCATAGTCGAGGGCGAGCTCGTTCAGGGCAGCGCGGGTCTGGGCCGAAAGCAGCAGAACCTGGGCGGTCGGCGCCGGGGCGGCCTCCGCCGCCTGCGCGCCCACGTTGCCGTCGGTGATGACGACGTGCGCGTTGGTGCCGCCGAAGCCGAAGGAGTTCACGCCCGCATAGCGCTCGCGCGGACCGCGGGTGATCGGCAGGGCCTCGCGGACGACGCGGAGGTTCAGCTCGTCGAACGGGATGTCGGGATTCAGCTCGGCCGCGTGCAGCGACGGCGGCACGAGGTTGTGCTCCAGCGCCAGCGTCGCCTTCATCAGGCCGGCGAGGCCGGAGACCGGCTCGGTGTGGCCGATGTTGGTCTTGATCGAGCCGATCGGCAGCGGCGCCTGGCGGCCGACGCCGAGCTTGGTCCCGATGGCCGAGGCCTCGATCGGATCGCCCACCGGCGTGCCGGTGCCGTGCGCTTCCATGAAGGCGAGGTCGTCGAGGCTGATGCCCGCGTCGCGGTACACGCGCTCCAGCAGGGCGCCCTGGGCGTAGCCCGACGGCAGCGAGATGCCGGTGGTGCGGCCGTCGGAATTGATGCCCGAGGCCACGATCCGGGCGCGCACGGTGGCGCCGTTGCGCCGCGCGGCCTCGGCCGATTGCAGCACGAACACCACGCCGCCCTCGGAACGCACGTAGCCGTCGGCGTTCTTCGAGAACGCCTGGCACAGGCCGGTGCGCGAGAGCATCTGCGCGGTGGAGAAGCAGATGAAGTTGAACGGGCTCGCCAGCACGTTGACGCCGGCCACGACCGCGGTGTCCACCCGGCCCGACTGGATCGCCTGCACGGCGTTGTCGAAGGCGACCAGCGAGGACGAGCAGGCCGTGTCGACCGTGAAGCTCGGGCCCTTCAGGTCGAAGATGTAGGAAATGCGGTTCGAGATGATCGAGAGCGTGTTGCCTGTGGCCGCGTAGGCGTCCCCGGAGGCCGCGTCGAGGATGCGCAGGTTGCCGTAATCGAGCGACGAGGCGCCGACGAACACGCCAATGTTGCTGCCGGCCACGCTCGACGGACGCAGACCCGCATCCTCCAGGGCTTCCCAGGTCAGCTCCAGCAGCATCCGCTGCTGCGGATCCATTTGTTCGGCCTCGGGGGGCGAGATGCCTAACACGGCCGGGTCGAACGACCAGATGTCGTCGATGACGCCAGCGGCCCAGGTGTAGCTCTTCCCGCGCTCCTGGGCGCGCGGATGCGCGAACCGGTCGAGGGAGAAGCGGTCACTGGGAACCTTGCTGACGGCGCAGCGTCCCTCGGACAGGAGTTGCCATAGCCCGTCGACGCTGGGGGCCCCGGGCAGTCGGCATGCGCGTCCGACGATCGCAATGTCTGTACGTTGTGTCACGTTCGGTTCGCACACGCTCGTTATCGGAAGTCGGCTCGGCTCGCGACGAGTGAGTACCGTCTCACCCCTTACTGTGGCACCATTGCGGTGTCCAACCTGCCCCCAGGCAAGGTCATCCCTGCCCGGGCAGATTGCGCGGCGCTGTGACATGTATTCATCAGGCTGCACTCCAATGCCAACGGCCGAAATGCCAAGTTTGCTCGGCATGACCGCCTGTTGAGACGGTCGCGCGACCATCGAAATGCCACAGTTGCGCGTCGGCGGACGGAGCCCGTCTACCGGGGCCGCGAGGGTTTTCCAAAGAGATCTTTGCAGCAGCCTGCAGATCTAGAACGGCAACGGCACGGCTGATCGCTGGTCCGCCAACGTTCAAGACGTCCCCGGAGCGGCATAAGCCTTGGCGCTATCCTTGGATCGTCCGACGCCGCGATAGGTGAAACCGTGGCGCTCGGCCGTCACGGGATCGTAGATGTTGCGCAGGTCGATGAGCACGGGGGCGGACCCGGCCGGCGCCATGATCCGGCGCAGCCGGTCGAGATCGAGCGCCCGGAACGCGTTCCACTCGGTGACGATCACGAGGGCGTCCGCGCCCTCCGCGCACGCGTAGGCGTCCTGCGCGAAGTCCACCCCGGGCAGGAGCGGCCGGGCCTGCTCCATCCCCTCCGGGTCATAGGCGCGCACCTTGGCGCCGGCATCCTGAAGGCCGGCCACGATCGACAGGGACGGCGCCTCCCGCATGTCGTCGGTGTCGGGCTTGAAGGTCAGGCCGAGCAGGGCCACGGTCCTGCCCCGGACGCTGCCGCCGCAGGCCTTGATCACCTTGCGGGCCATGGCGCGCTTGCGCTGGTCGTTGACCGCCACCACGGTCTCGACCAGCCGCAGCGGCGTCCCGGCATCCTGGGCGGTCTTGACCAAAGCCAGC
Organism: Methylobacterium sp. WL18; assembly: GCF_008040015.1. Taxonomy (NCBI): domain Bacteria; kingdom Pseudomonadati; phylum Pseudomonadota; class Alphaproteobacteria; order Hyphomicrobiales; family Methylobacteriaceae; genus Methylobacterium; species Methylobacterium sp. WL18. The sequence goes on from NZ_VRVD01000304.1 coordinate 2,347, forward strand.
GTGTCCTTCGGGAAGCACGAGCCGCCGTAGCCGGGGCCGGCATGCAGGAACTTGCCGCCGATCCGGTTGTCGAGGCCGATGCCGCGGGCGACCTGCTGGACGTCGGCGCCGACCTCCTCGCACAGGTCGGCGATCTCGTTGATGAAAGTGATCTTGGCGGCCAGGAACGCGTTGGCGGCGTACTTGGTCAGCTCCGCCGTGCGGCGACTGGTCACGACGATCGGGGCGGCGTTGAGATAGAGCGGCCGGTAGACCTCGCGCATCACCGCCTCGGCGCGGGGATCCTCGCTGCCGACCACGATCCGGTCCGGGCGCTTGAAGTCCGAGATCGCCGCGCCCTCGCGCAGGAACTCGGGGTTCGACGCCACGGCGACATCGGCCTCTGGCCGCCGTTCGCGGATGATCCGCTCGACCTCGTCGCCGGTGCCCACCGGGACCGTCGACTTCGTCACCACCACGGTGAAGCCCGTGAGCGCTCCGGCGATCTCCCGGGCGGCATCGAACACGAAGGAGAGGTCGGCGAAGCCGTCGCCGCGCCGCGAGGGCGTCCCCACCGCGATGAACACCGCGTCCGCCTCGGCCACCGCCTCCCGCAGGCTCGTCCCGAAGGCGAGCCGGCCCTGCCGGACGTTCTCGGCGACCAGGGCGTCGAGCCCGGGCTCGTAGATCGGCATGCGGCCGGCGTTCAGGCTGGCGATCTTGTCCGGGTCGCGGTCGATGCAGACGACGCTGTGGCCGAAATCGGCGAGGCAGGCCCCGGATACCAGGCCGACATACCCGGCCCCAATCATCGCAATCCGCATCCGGTCCTCCCGGCAACCCGCCGTGCGGCTCGCTGCACTGCAGCATGATCCGAGACCGGCGGCGATGCAACCCGGGCCGCTCGGCAGCGCCCGTTTCCATTCCGCGCATGCAACACCGCGGAAACACGACTGTTTTTTGACAACGCCGACAGGTCCGGCTTGACGGCGGCCGAAGCTTGTCGCCGTCGCGCGCCCTCCGCGCATGCGTTCGCGGCTTCGCAGCGCGGTCGGCTTCCTGTAGAAGCGCGCCCGCCGGCCGGGCGAGACCGCGCGCCGCCAGGCCCCATTCATAGGACCAAGCCCCATTCATAGGATCGGCGAAGGACCGCGATGACCGAATTGCCGAACGTGCACGTGCGCGCCGAAGTCCTGGCCCAGGCGCTGCCCCACATGCAGCGCTACGACCAGGAGATCGTGGTCATCAAGTATGGCGGCCACGCCATGGGCGACCGCGCGGCGGCCGAGGATTTCGCCGAGGACATCGTCCTCCTGGAGCAATCCGGCGTGAAGCCGATCGTGGTGCACGGCGGCGGCCCGCAGATCGGCAAGATGCTCGACCGGCTCGGCATCCAATCCGAGTTTCGCGGCGGCCTGCGGGTCACCGACGAGGCCACCGTCGAGGTGGTCGAGATGGTCCTGGCCGGTTCGATCAACAAGCAGATCGTCGGCTGGATCTCGGCGGAGGGCGGCCGGGCCATCGGCCTGTGCGGCAAGGACGGCAACATGGTCCGCGCCAAGCGGGCGATGAAGACCGTCATCGACCCCGAGAATCACACCGAGCAGACGGTCGATCTCGGCCTGGTCGGCGAGCCGGATCATGTCGAGCGCGGCGTCCTCGACGCGGTGCTGAAGGCCGAGCTGATCCCGGTCCTCGCGCCGGTGGCCTACGGGGCGGACGGGCAGACCTACAACGTCAACGCCGACACCTTCGCGGGTGCCATCGCGGGGGCGCTGCGGGCCAAGCGGCTGCTGCTGCTCACCGATGTCCCGGGCGTGCTCGACAAGGACAAGAAGCTGATCCCCGAGCTGACCGTGGAGGATTGCCGGCGCCTGATCGCCGACGGCACGATCACGGGCGGCATGATCCCGAAGATCGAGACCTGCATGTACGCGATCGAGCGGGGCGTGGAGGCGGTGGTCATCCTGGACGGCAAGGTCAACCACGCGGTGCTGCTGGAGCTGTTCACCGATTACGGCGCCGGCACCCTTATCCGCCGGAGCTGACCTCGTCGGGACGGCGATGGGCGGATCGGACGCGGCAACGCCCGCGCCGCTCGCGCATTGTCGTCGTCCCGGCTCAGCCTCGCGCAAGCCCGCGCTGCAAGCCTGGCCGTACCCGGCCGCCGATTCCGGAGGGATCGCCGGTCGGGGCCGCGTCGCACCGAGGGTTTCGAGCCGCATCCGATTGCACTGCGACCGGGCATGGTTCTAGAATCCGAGGGATCAGGATTTCAAAGGGACACGGTGCACCACCCGGAGAAAGCCCAGTTCACCACCCCCGCGTCGCGCGGGTTCGCCGATGTCGACACCTGGGTGTTCGACCTCGACAACACGCTCTATCCGAGCGACGCGCAGGTCTGGCCGCAGGTGGACGAGCGCATCACGCTCTATGTCATGCGGCTTTACGGGATCGACGGCATCTCGGCCCGCGCCCTGCAGAAATACTTCTACCACCGCTACGGTACGACCCTGACGGCGCTGCTGACGGAGGAGGGGGTCGATCCGCACGACTTCCTCGACTTCGCTCACGACATCGATCACTCGACGATCAAGCTCGACCAGAGCCTCGGCGACGCGATCGAGCGGCTGCCCGGGCGCAAGCTGATCCTGACCAACGGGTCGCGCCGCCACGCCGAGAACGTCGCGGCCAAGCTCGGCATCCTCGACCATTTCGAGGACGTGTTCGACATCGCGGCCGCCAACTTCGTGCCGAAGCCCGAGCGCTCGACCTACGAACGCTTCTTGGACGCCCACGGGGTCGAGCCGACCCGGGCCGCCCTGTTCGAGGACATCGCCCGCAACCTCGCGGTGCCGCATGATCTCGGCATGGCCACCGTGCTGGTGGTCCCCAAGATCGTCGATCCCTACCGCGAAGCCTTCGAGCAGGAAGCGGTGCGCGAGCCCCACATCGACCACATCACGGACGATCTGGCCGCCTTCCTGTCGGCCTGCGTGCTGCCGGTGGCGACGCGGGGCTCCACGGCCGCGGATCGCCCCTGACGCGGCGACCGGCAGGGCGATCGCTTGAAGGGGATCAGGCGGTCTGAGTGACGATGGCTCTGAGGTAGTCGTGGTTCCAAGCGGCGGCTTTTCTGCGGGTCTTGAGGCTGTCCGTGTCGGATGCGGTGCGGATGAGGTT
>NZ_VRVD01000305.1:0-5479 GCF_008040015.1 Methylobacterium sp. WL18
CCGCCGGGGGCGCCGCGGTGCCGGCCGCGGCGCTCGGGGCCGTGTCGCTGATCCTGTGGTCGCTGATCCTGATCGTGTCGCTGAAATACGCGGTGCTGATCCTGCGCGCGGACAATCGGGGCGAGGGCGGCATCGTCGCCATGCTGGCGCTGCTGGGCGCCCGGCAGGCGCAGCCCGGCACGTGGAAGGCCGTGCTCCTGGTGGTCGGCCTCGTCGGCGCGGCTTTGCTCTACGGAGACGGTGCGATCACTCCGGCGATCTCGGTGCTCTCGGCCATCGAGGGGCTGAAGGTCGACGCGCCGGTGCTGACACCGTTCGTGGTGCCGATCACCCTGGTGATCCTGGTCGCGCTGTTCGCCGTCCAGCACAAGGGCGTGGCGGTGATCGGCCGGGTGTTCGGTCCAGTGATGCTCGTCTGGTTCACGGTACTGGTCCTCCTGGCGATCCCCAGCATCCTGCGGGCGCCGGAGATCCTGGGGGCGGTCAATCCGTGGCGGGCCGTAGACTTCCTGGCCCATGCCGGCTGGCACGTGAGTTTCATGATGCTGGGCGCGGCCTTCCTGGCGGTTACCGGCGGCGAGGCGATGTACGCCGATCTCGGCCATTTCGGCGCCCCGGCGATTCGCGCGGCTTGGTTCGGCCTCGTGCTGCCGGCCCTGCTGATCCACTATTGCGGCCAGGGCGCCCTGCTGATCGCCGACCCGGGCGCAATCGAGAACCCGTTCTACCTGCTGGCCCCCGACTGGGCGCATTACCCGCTGGTGGCGCTGGCCACGATGGCCACCGTCATCGCCTCGCAGGCTGTGATCTCGGGGGTGTATTCGCTGACCCAGCAATCGATCCAGCTCGGCTTCATGCCAATGATGCGGGTGGTCCATACCGACCAGGACGAGCGCGGCCAGATCTACGTGCCGGCGGTGAACTGGCTGCTCGCCGCGGGGACCCTCACTGCCGTGGTGGTGTTCGGCTCCTCCGACGCGCTGGCCGGCGCCTACGGGATCGCGGTCTCGGCGCTGATGGGCATCACCACCCTGCTCGCCGCGCTGATCGCGCTCCGTTGGGGCTACAACCCGATCCTGGTCGTGGCGGTCAACGGTTTTTTCCTCGCCATCGACGCTCTGTTCTTCGCCGCCAACAGCGTGAAGCTGTTCGAGGGCGGCTGGTTTCCCCTGGTGCTGGCCGCGGCGGTCGCGTTCCTGATGCTGACCTGGATGAAGGGCAACCACGTCCTCGAGGCGGTGCGCGAGACCATGCGCCAGCCCGAGGCGACGTTCTTGGCCCGCCTCGCCTCGCACCCGCCGGTGACGCTGCCTGGAACCGCAGCCTTCCTCACCGCAGCCACCGAGGGCATTCCCATGGCCCTGGGCCGGCTGGTCGAGCGCAGCCGATGCCTGCATGAGCGCATCCTGCTGATCACCGTGATCTACGAGGAGGCGCCGGTGATCCCCGCTGAGGAGCGGGCGCAGGTTACCCTGGTCGCTCAAGGTATCCGCAAGGCGATCTCGAAATACACCCCCGGGATGGAGCGCGTCGTGCTGCGCTACGGCTTCATGCAGACCGCCTCGATTCCCGAAGGCCTACAATGCGCCGTGAGGAGCGGGCTGCTCCCGCCGGAATACCTGGAGGATCTGACCTACTTCGTCGGCCACGAGGTGGTCATCCCGTCGAAGAAACCCGGCATGGCCTTATGGCGCCAGGGGCTGTTCGCCTTCCTGAAGCGCAACGCCGAGCGCACCGGCGCCCATTTCTGCTTGCCGACCCGGCAGATCGTGGAGGTTGGAACAGAAATCGAGATCTGAGCCGCTCACGTCCCGCCGATCCCGTCGCCGCCTCATTGAAAACGGCCGGGCGGGCGGGCATATCGCCACCGCATTTTCCCCTATGCGGAGGCATTACCCGTGAGCGAGACGATTGAGCGGCACGAGTTCGGGGCGGAGGTGGGTCGGCTCCTCGACCTCGTCGTGCACGCGCTCTATTCCGACCGCGAGATTTTCCTGCGCGAACTCGTCGCCAACGCCGCCGACGCCATGGACCGGCGCCGGTTCGAGGCGCTGACCTCGGCGGCGAGCGCGCTGCCGCCGGACGCCAAGGTCCGGATCGTACCCGACAAGGAGGCGCGCACGCTGACCGTCTCGGATGCCGGCATCGGCATGACCAAGGAGGATCTGGCGTCCAACCTCGGCACCATCGCCCGCTCCGGGACGCGGGCCTTCTCGCAGACGCTGGATGCGGCCAAGGCCGAGGATCGTCCGAGCCTGATCGGCCAGTTTGGCGTCGGCTTCTACTCGGCCTTCATGGTCGCTGACCGGGTCACGGTCACGTCGCGCCGCGCCGGCAGCGACGAGGCCTGGACTTGGGCGTCGGAGGGCCAGGGCAGCTACACCCTGGAGCCCGCGACCCGGCCTGAGCCCGGCACCGACATCGTACTGCACCTCAAGGCGGACGCCGACGAGTACCTCGAACCCTACCGCCTCGATCACCTCGTGCGGAAATGGGCCGACTTCATCACCGTGCCGATCGCCATCGCGCGGGACGGCAAGGACGAATCGGCCAACCAGGGCACCGCGCTCTGGCGCAAGTCGAAATCCGAGGTGAGCGAGGAGCAGTACGATGAGTTCTACCACGCCCTCGGGATGAACTTCGACAAGCCGTGGGCGACCCTGCACTGGCGCGCCGAGGGCCAGCTGGAATTCTCCGCGCTGCTGTTCGTGCCCGGCGCGAAGCCGTTCCAGGCGCTGGAGAACGACCGGCAGAGCAAGGTCCGCCTCCACGTCCGCCGGATGTTCATCACCGACGAGGCCGAGTTGCTGCCGTCGTGGCTGCGCTTCGTCCAGGGCGTCGTCGACACCGAGGATCTTCCGCTCAACGTCTCCCGCGAGATGCTGCAATCGACCCCGGCGCTCGCCCGGATCCGCCGGGCCGTCACCGGCCGCGTCGTGTCCGAGCTGACCACCCGCGCCAAGGATGCCGAGAGCTACCAGACCTTCTGGGAGAACTTCGGCGCGGTGCTCAAGGAGGGCATCTACGAGGATTTCGAGCGCCGGGGCGAGATCGCGCCCCTGCTGCGCTTCCGCTCCTCTGCCGTGGACGGCTGGACCTCGCTGCCGGACTACGTGGCCCGCATGAAGGACGGCCAGGACGCGATCTACTATCTCGTGGCCGACGACGCGGAGGCGCTGAAATCGTCCCCGCAGCTCGAAGGCTTCAGGGCCCGGGGCCTGGAGGTGCTGCTGCTCTCCGACCACGTCGATGCCTTCTGGCCGGACCAACTCGGCAACTTCGAGGAGAAGCCGCTCAAGTCGATCACCAAGGGCGGCCTCGACCTGTCGAAGTTCGCACCCGAGGGTGACCAGCCGGAGACGCCGGAAGGCATCGACGCCTTCGTGGCGGCTGTGAAGGCGGCGCTGGCCGGTGAGGTCTCGGACGTGCGCACCACCGACCGGCTGGTCGATTCGGCCGTGGTGCTCTCGGCCGGTACCGCCGGCCCCGACCTGCAGATGCAGCGGCTGATGCGCCGCGCCGGCCGCGGCGGTGCCGGGCAGCCGGTGCTGGAGATCAACCCGCGCCATCCGCTGATCCGGGCCCTGGCGACCGCACCCGAATCGGAGATCTCCCAGGAAGCCGGCACGTTGCTCGACCTCGCCCGGATCCAGGACGGCGACAGCCCCCGTGATCCGGCCGCCTTCGCCCGCACCGTCGCGGCGGCGTTGGCCGCGGCTCGGAGTGCTTCGCGCTGACGTTCCGGCGCCGACGCGTCGCAGCCGGTCCCGAATCGTTCGGGGCCGGCTGCGACGCGACGTCGGCGCTGGCTGCAAGGCCGAGCTCTTCGCGGGCCCGATGCTGGCGACTATGCGTGTGTGCTCACGCACATCGGCGTCGAAAGTTTCTAAGTTCGGTTGATCATTCCGAAACGGGCGAGCCATAACTTCGCCACTGGTCGGGACCATGTCCCGACCGGAGGCGCGGGCGCGGTGGGGGCCGCAGGCGTCTGAGCCGATTCCTCACTCGCGCGCGGCCTGCGCGCCTCACGGACGCTGCATGAACCCGGTCGAGGCTCAAGCCGGCAACGGACAGGCGGTCGCGGCGGCACGCACGCGGGCTCACGCCCGGGCGTACCGCCACAGCGGCCGCGTGCGCACGATGCGCCGTCTCATCCCGGTTGCGGCGGGTGGCTCGGTGGCGCTGTTGCTCGCCTACCTGTTCAATCCGTTCGGGACGAGCCTGCCGGGGGTCTCGGTCGGCCCCGTGACGGTGGCCGGCTCCAAGGTCCGCATGGAGAATCCCCGGCTCGCGGGCTTCCGCCAGGGCAACCGCGGGTACGAGGTGACGGCCGATGCCGCCCTGCAGGACGTGCGCAAGCCGAGCCTGATCGAACTGGAGCGGATGCGCGGCCACCTCGCCACCGACGACCAGGGCGGGGTCGCCCGGCTCTCGGCGGCCTCCGGCCTGTTCGACACCGCCCGCGAGGCGCTCGATCTCAAGGACGACATCCGCATCTGGACCGACCGGGGCGAGGAAGCCCGCCTGCGCTCGGCCGCGGTGGTGTTCAAGACCGGCGCGGTGAGCTCCCAGGAGCCGGTCACCGTCTCGACCCCGCGCGCCACCGTGAACGCCAATGCCCTCGACGTGGTCGAGAACGGCAAGCGCATCTCGTTCGTCGGGAGCGTCCACGTCGTGATCGTGAACGACGACCCGGCCGACAAGGCGCCCTCGCGCATCCTGACCTCGAACGCCGAGCCCGCGGAAACCGGCCGATGAGCGCGCGCGCAACCCTCTGCGCGGCCCTGGCCGCTTGCCTGGCACTCGCCGGCCCCGCGCTGGCCGAGAAGCCGGCCAAGAAGGACTCGCCCTTCGGCAATATCGGCGGCGGCGGCAAGGATCCGATCAAGATCGACGCCGACCGCCTCGACGTGTTCGACCGGGAGAACCGGGCGGTGTTCGTCGGCAACGTCGTGGCCGTGCAGGGGGAGAGCACGATCCGCTGCTCGACCATGACGGTCTACTACAAGCGCGGCAAGGATTCCTCCGACAAGGCCGACGCGAAGGCGGCGGATGCGGGTTCCGAGGCCCCGGCACCCAAAAATCCGGCCGAGAACGGCATCCAGAAGGTGGATTGCGCCGGCCCGGTCACGGTGGTCCAGAAGGATCAGGTCGCCACCGGCGATCATGCGGTGTTCGACCAGGACGCCAAGCGCATCGTGCTCACCGGCAACGTCGTACTGAGCCAGTGCCAGAACGTCACCCGCGGTCAGCGGCTGGTCTACGACATGGGCACCGGGCGCGCGAACATGGACCCGGTGGCCGGCGGACGCGTCTCGGCCCTGTTCGTGCCCGGCGAGAAGGCCGACGCCAAGGATGGCAAGGCGAAGGGCTGCGCGCAGCCGCCGGTCAAGCCGCGGGCGCAGGTCAATTGAGCGGCGCGGTCGCGTTCCGGGCGGAGCCGCAGGACGCGGCGGCCCGCCCTACGCTGCTCGGCCGT
>NZ_VRVD01000306.1:0-5476 GCF_008040015.1 Methylobacterium sp. WL18
GTGGCCTGGGCGGTGGCGATCACCTCGGTGGCGCGCTTGCCGATCTGGGCGCCGGAATGGGTGATCTCGTCCACCGTGGCGGCGGTCTCCTGCACGGCGGCGAACTGCTCCTCCACCGACGCCGCCTGCTGCTGCGCCGAGGCGCGGATCTCGGCCGCCGCCGCGTTGAGGTCGGCGGTGGCCGCCCGGCTCGTGCGGGCGAGGTCGGACAGGTTGTCCACCATCGCGTTCAGCGTCCGCCCCAGGCGCGCGATCTCGTCGCGCCCGCCGGAGCGCAGACGGTCGGACAAATCGCCCGCGCCGACCCGCTCGACGAAACCCATCACGGCCCCGAGCGGCCGGACGATCAGGCGGTTGATGGCAATCCCGATCCCGGCGCAGATCAGGAGCGTGATCAGGGTGCCGCCCCACAGGGCGAGGCTCTCGTTGCGCTCGGCCCGGGCGACGCGCAGCTTCAAGGCGACCCGGCGGGCTTCCTCGGCGGTCTCGATGGCGCCGAGCTTGGCCCGCAAGGTGTCGAACAGTTGCTTGCCCGCGCCCTCGGCCTCGATGCGGATCGCCTCGGGCCGGGTCGCCGGGTCGGCTGCGCCCTTGATCGCCGCCTCGCTGATCTCGGTCTGCCAGGTGCGCGCCGCCGTGGCGGCGTCGGCCAGGAGCCGCGACGCTGTCGCGTCAGTGCCGATCAGGAGGCCGAGGCGGTTGATCGCCGCGTCCAGGGCCGGCCGTCCCTGCCGGTAGGGTTCGAGGCTGCCATCCCGCCCGGTGATCAGGTAGCCGCGCAGCCCCGTCTCCTGGTTGAGCATGGCGTTGCGGAACGCGTCGAGGCCGCGGATCGTCTGGTTCGACCGGTCGAGGACGTCGTTGGCGTCCTGCAGTTGCCCGCGGGTGACCAGGACCGCCCCACTGCTGAGCACCGAGACCAGCGCGATGACGCCGATGGCGGCGCCGAGGGTGCGGTTGAGGCCCAACGTGTTCGGCATGCTCGACTGCTCCCTGCCCGGGCTTGCGGACGGCCGCGCGCGGCCGCGGCTAGCGATGGCGGGTAAGCCCATAACGCCCAAACCCCGCCTGTGCGAGCGACCGGCGGAGACAGCGCGCCGCCCTCCCCGGCGGGCTGCCCCCGGTACATCGGCGCGGCGGGCCGAGATCCCGCACGAACCAGTGGACCTTCCGGCGCACACGCGGTAGAATGGCCGTGAGGTTGATGACCGGTTCATAATAACGTTTCAGGACCCGGGGGCGGTACCCGGCGCCTCCACCAGAAACATCCTGCCCGGTGGTTTTCACGGGGTAGCGCAGACGGCCCTCATCGGGCGCCGATTGCGGCCATGGTGTTTCTGCTGGGGGCGAAGTTAGGTTCGACTGGACGGTAAAGGGACCGCGAGTTCTACCCTGTTTCGGCAGGATAAGATGCGATCTTCGGTAAGGACTCGACCGGTTCGGCGCAGGCAACCCCTGTTCCGGGCACCTGACCAAAACTCTAAATGCCAACGATAACGTTGTCATGGATGCCCGCCTCGCGGCGTAAGCATCTTGCGGCAGGGCAGCCGTAGAAACAGAACCCGGGGCTTCGGCCCCGGGGCCCACCTTTTTCCTTCCTCGCGACGATCGACGACGCTCGGTGGCCAGGCCGTGGGCGGTCGACGCGCGTCCGGACGCCCGGATCACGCCCCGCCGGCAGCAGTGAAGACTCGTCCGGGCGCGGGCGAGACTTCGGCGGCTCGGCGCATTCCGGCTTTTCGCCCGTCCACGTCCCCCGTATGGATGAGCCCGCCTCGCGCATCACACCGGAGCCCTCATGGCGCGCACCTCGTCGTTGAAATCCTGTCTCGGCATGCTCGCCCTAGCCTCCCTCGGCATGGTCGCGAGCCGGACGGCGCAGGCGGACGCGACGCTCGACCGGATCAAGGGGCGGCAGAAGTTCACGGTCGGCATCATCCTGTCGGGTGCGCCCTTCGGCTACATCGATCCGCAGAGCCGGGCCGAGAAGGGCTTCAACATCGATCTCGCGAAGGCGCTGGCCGAGAAGCTCGGCGTGAAGGTCGAGCTCGTCACCGTCACGCCGCCCAACCGCGTGCAGTTCCTGCAGCAGGGCAAGGTCGACGTCCTGATCGCCAACATGCAGTTCACCGAAGATCGCGCGAAGATCATGGATCACGTGCAGACCCCGTACGACCGGGCCGGCGGTGCCGCCCTCGGGCGCAAGGACAGCGGGATCAAGGACTGGGCGGACCTGAAGGGCAAGCCGGTCTGCATCTCGCAGGGCTCGAACTACGCGCAGCCCCTGGCCGACACCTACGGCGCCGAGGTGAAGGGCATCCCGAGCCAGCCGGAATCGATGCTCGCGCTCCAGGGCGGCAATTGCGTCGTCGCCGTCCACGTCGCGCCGACGATCAAGCTGCTGCTCGCCGACCGCCCGAACGAATGGAAGGACTACGCCATCGTCATCCCGACCGAGCTGGAGCCGGCCGACTCGGTGATCTGGCTGCGGAAGGGCGAGCGCGACACCGGCGCGGCGCTCGACGCGGCGGTGCGCGATCTCCATGCCTCGGGCGCGATGCTGGAGATGGCCAAGGCGAACCGCCTGGTCGATCCGACCTTCCTGGAGGAGGCGCGGCGCAAGTACGCCGCGCCCGCCAAGCCCTGACCGCGTCGCTGCCGGCATGATCGACCAAGCCGTCCGGGCCTTCATCGCCCTCGCGGGCGAGGTCGGCCTGCACTACGATTTCCTCCTGAGCGCGTCCGAGGTCCGGCCCTGGATCGCCGGCATGGGCACGACGCTCCTGCTCGTGCTCCTGGCGATCCCGCTGAGCCTCGCCGCCGGCGTGGCCTTCGCGGCGGCCCTGACCTCGGGGCGGCCCTGGCTCGCCGGCCCGGTGCGGGCCTATGTCGAGCTCACCCGCAACACCCCGACCCTCGTCCAGCTGATGTTCGCGTTCTTCGCGCTCAACATGCTGCTGTCGAAGGCGCTCGGCGGCGCGGCGAACAACCCGTTCACGCCGTTCTTCTGGGTGGTCGCGGTGACCGGGCTCCACATCGCCGCCTTCCACGCCGAGGCTTTGCGCGGCGGGATCGAGGCCGTGCCGGCGGCCATGGTCGAGACCGCCCACGCCATCGGCTTCTCCGCCTTCGAGGTCCTGCGCTACGTGACGCTGCCGCTGGCCCTGCGCACGGCGATGCCGGCCCTCGTGAACAACCTTGTCAACCTCGTGAAGCTCACCACCATCGGGTCGGCGATCGCGGTGGGCGAGGTGACCTACGCGTCGATCATGATCTGGACGCAGCGCGACAACGTCCTCGAGCTGATGATCGTGATCCTGCTGTTCTTCGGCCTGATCAACACGGTGCTGTCGCAGGTCGGCCGGTACGTGGAGCGTCGCCTCGCCGTCCCGGGATACGGCGTGTGAGCACCGCCGCGCTCCCCGCGCGAAGCCGCGCCACCCTCGGTCCGGCCCTGGCCTGGCTGGGCCTCGCCGCCGCCGGCTTCCTCCTGTGGTTCGTGCTCGACGCGCGGCTCGCCCGCGACCTGCTCGACTGGCTGCCCTACCTCGCCTCGGGCTTCGCCATGAACATCCTGATCAGCGTGCTCGCCATGGGCGCGGGCACGCTGGCGGGCGTCACGCTGGGGGCGATGGAGCTGTCGGCCGCGCGGCTCGTGCGAGCCCCGGCGGTGGCCTACGTGCAGGTGTTCCGCAACGCGCCGCACCTCGTGCTGATCTTCGCCACCACCTACATCTTTCCGTTCGAGATCGTGGTGGCCGGCACCTACCTGCCCTTTCCCGACTGGCTGAAGGCGGTGTTCGGGCTCGCGATCCCGGCGAGCGCCTACGTGGCCGAGATCGTCCGCGGGGCGATCCAGTCGGTCCCGACCACGCAGTGGGACGCCGCCAAGGGCGTCGGCATGTCCCGCGGGCAGACCCTGCGCTGGATCATCCTGCCCCAGTGCCTGCGCCGGGCGCTGCCGCCCTGGATGAACCTCTACGCCTCGATCACCATGAGCACGGCGCTGGCCTCCCTGGTCGGCGTCCACGAGCTGCTGCACGCGGCCACCGACGCGAGCACGGCGGTGCGCCGCGACGACTTCACCATCGCGGTCTACCTCACGGTGCTCGCCGCCTTCTTCCTCTTCTGCTTCCCGATCTCGCGCCTGACGCGGCGCCTCGAACGCCGCCTCGCCCCGCGCTGAAAGCCGATCGCCGCCCCATGGCACAGGATTCCACCCCCCGGCCGATCCTCGTCGAACTGCAGGACGTCCACCTGTCCTTCGGGGCGGCCGAGGTGCTCAAGGGCATCGATCTGACGGTGGCGAAGGGGGATGCGGTCTCGATCATCGGCCCGTCCGGTTCGGGCAAGTCCACGATCCTGCGCTGCATCAACGGCCTCGCCCAGCCGCAGGCGGGGCGGATCACGGTGGCCGGCACCCGGGTCGACACCCTGCGCACCGAGGCCGAGCGGATCGCCCTGCGCAAGCGCATCGGCATCGTGTTCCAGCAATACAACCTGTTCCCGCACCTCACTGTGATGGAGAACATCACCATCGCGCCGACCCGCATCCTCAAGGTGCCGCGGGCCGAGGCCGAGGCCCTGGCCCGCGACCTGCTCGCCCGGGTCCGCCTCGCCGACAAGGTCGCGGCCTATCCGGGTGAATTGTCCGGTGGCCAGCAGCAGCGCGTCGCCATCGCGCGGGCGCTGGCCATGCGGCCGGACCTCGTCCTGTTCGACGAGGTCACCTCCGCCCTGGATCCCGAGATGGTCGGCGAGGTGCTCGCCGTCATCCGGGAGCTGGTCCGCGACGGGCTGACCAGCATCCTCGTCACCCACGAGATGCGCTTCGCCGAGGAGATCAGCGACACGATCGCGTTCACCGAGAACGGCCGGATCGTGGCGCAGGCGCCGCCGGCCGAGCTGTTCTACCGGTCCGGCAATCCGCGCATCCGCCAGTTCATCGGCGGCTTCCAGGGCTATCGGGACGCCGTGCAGGACCGGGAGGGGATCTGATGCCGAACCCGCGCACCGCCGCCCTCGCCGAGGCGATCGTCGCCGCCCGCCCGGACACCGATCCCGCCGCCATGATGGCCGCGCGGGTCGCGCTGGTGGACTTCCTGGCCTGCGCTCTGGCCGGCAGCACCGACCCGTCGCTCGCGACGTTGCGCGGTGTCTTCGGCGCTGCACCCGGCCGCGCCTTGGTGATCGGCGCCGCTCAGCCGGCCGACCCGTTCCTGGCCGCCCTCCTCAACGGCCATGCCGGCCACGTGCTCGATTACGACGACGTGCATGCCGGCGTGCGTGGCCACCCGACCACCGTGATCGTCCCGGCGCTGCTCGCCGCCCTCGACCCCGATGCGCTCCCCACCGCGGACGCGTTCCTGGCCGCCTACCTAGTGGGGTTGGAGACCATGGCGCATCTCGGGCGCGCGATCGGCCCCGCCCATTACGAGCGCGGCTTCCACGCCACCGCCACCCTCGGTCCCCTCGG
>NZ_VRVD01000307.1:0-5452 GCF_008040015.1 Methylobacterium sp. WL18
CATCAGTAATGCGGCGGCGGCTCGGGCCCGCGCGGTGCGGACCGGGCGGCCGCCTCCTCGACCTGATCGCGCAACGCGTCGACCTGGCGGACGAGCCGGTCGATCACCCGCCACTGCTCCGTGACGGTGCGGTTCAGATCCTCGATCGTCGAATCCTGCTCGGTGAGGCGCATCTCCAGGCGGTCGATGCGGGTGGGGTCGTCCATGGCCGGTCTCCAGTCCGGCCCGCGATACCGCATCCGCGGCCGTTTTCCGACCGGGCCTGTTTTCAGGCCGCCTGCACCCGTTCGGCCACCACGACCCGGTCGCGACCGCCGTGCTTGGCGACGTAGAGGGCGGCATCGGCCCGATGCATCAGGGCCTCGAAACTGATCCCGTCCCGGGCCTGTGCGATCCCGATGCTGACGCTGACCCGCAGGTCCGGCAATTCCGGCACCGACAGCCCCGCGAAGGTGCGGCGCACCTCCTCCGCGCGGGCCAGGGCCTCGGCAGGCGAGACGTCGGGCAGCAGGCAGGCGAACTCCTCGCCGCCGAGCCGGCCGAGCATCGCTTCCCGGGGCAGTAGGGATGCGGCCATGGCGCAGAACCCCACCAGCACCGCGTCGCCGACCGCGTGGCCGTGGACATCGTTGACCGCCTTGAACCGGTCGAGGTCGAACAGCAGCAGGGCCACATCCCGGCGCGAAGCGAGCACCGCCTCCGCGGCCTCCGTGAAGGCCCGGCGATTGGATATGCCGGTGAGCGGGTCCGTCGCGGCGGCGATGCGCTGCTCGCGCTCGGCCCGTTCCTTCACAAGAGCCATGCAGGTGAAAGCCAGGGCGATCGAGAACAGCAGCGTGACGAAGCACAGGATCGCGACCCATGGCGAGGTCAGCGGGTTCAACCGGGGCGGCGGCGGCGCCAGCAGGGTCGACGGGATCCGCAGCAGGTAGAAGGCGGCGTGCAAGCCCAGCGTGGTCTCGGCCGCCACGCGCGACGCGAGACGCTCCTGGCGCCCCCGCCAGAACTCCACGGCCGCGTCGCCCGTATAGAGCGCCGCCACCGCGGACGCGTACACGATCCGGGCCTCGATCGATCCGTAGAAGGCCGGCACCAGGCAGAGCACGCACCAGATCGCCGCACCCACGAGCGCCAGGCCGATCCGGACCGGTCGCCCCTCGAACGAGCGGACACCGCTCCAGATCAGCCCGTAGGCCGCCAGCACCACGGCATTGGACACCGCGATGGACACGAGGTCGGGGATCTGGCCGCGCAGGGCGAGGCCGCCGGAGCCGACCGCGCCGAGGATATGCGCCGCGCCCCATAGCGCCAGGGCGCGCGAACCCGGCGCCTGCCGCCACGACAGAACGAACAGCGTGCCGACCAGCAAGGTCATCACGGAACTGACGATCAGCAGGGTGGCTGGATCGAGATGCACGGCTTTCTATCAGTCTCCGATACGGACGATAGCATAAGCCGTCTGGTATTGACCGGCTCGCGAGGCTTGAGCCGGCTTAATTCGCAGCAGCGCGACGAAAATACCGCGCGGTTGTTTACGATTCGGCAAGGTGGATATCGGCGGCGGCGAGCACCGCCGCATTCTCCTGCGGCTCGGGGCTCGCTTCAGGCGCCCCGGAGGGACGCGGCGACCTAGCCGGCCACCCGATGCTCATCCCGCGCGGCGTGGATCACCGGCACCGCCGGGGCGCCTTCCCACTCCGTGTTGGCGGGGATCGACTCGCCCTTCATCACGATGGTGAGCGGGCGCAGCCGCGCGTAGTCGCCGACCTTGGTGTCGTACAGGACCGTCGCGAAGGCGCCGACCGAGACGCCGCGCCCGACCACCACGCGGCCGATCTTCATGATCCGGTCCTCGTACAGATGGGTCTGCAGCGCCGAGACGCGGTTGATCGTGGCGTAGTCGCCGATCGACACGCAGTCGAACTCGGTGATGTCGGTGGTGAGCATGCACACGCCCTTCCCGATCTTCACGCCGAACAACCGCAGGGCCCAGGGCAGGAACGGTGTGCCCTGGAGGTGCTCGAGAAGCACCTTGCCGGCCAACCCCCAGTAGGCCACCGCGATCGCCTCGGTGCGCATCGCCCACCAGGACCACATCGGCTGCATGCCGGGCTTGTAGACGCCCATCAGCAGCCACTTCATCGCGATGACCGCGGCGGACTGGATCAGCGCGATGCAGACGCTGGCGGTGACGAAGCTGACGGCCAGGCCGGTCCAATCTTTCTCCAGGATCGCCGGGTAGAAATACCAGTCGATCACGGTGATCGCCAGGGTGATGTAGAGCATCGGCGAGAACGAGGTCGCGAAGGCCTCGAACACGCCGCGGCGGATCTTCGGCCACATCCCGGGCTCGTAGGTCTGCGCGGTCGAGCCCAGATCGACCTTCTGGCGGGCCGGCAGCCGGATCGGCGGCGAGCCGAACCAGGTCTCGCCGGGGCTCATCGCGTCGTTGGCCGGCGGCTTCGACTTGATGCCGATCAGCACGTCGTCCGGGATGATTGCGCCGGGCGGGACCACGGCGTCGTTGCCGACGAAGACCCGGGCCCCGGTGCGGGCGGCCTCGAGATGCATCCAGCCCCGCCGGACCTCCTCCTCGCCGTACACGACCTCGTCGGCGATGAAGTTCTTCGCGCCGACCTCGGCGAGGTCGTAGCGGCTGCCGAGGTTGGTCGAGATCTCGGCGCCGTGGCCCATGTTGGCGCCCATCAGCCGGTACCAGGCCCGCATGTAGACCGTGGCGAACAGGGACGAGAGCGTTTCCAGCGTCACCTCGACGGCGAGCGCCAGCGACCACTTGCGCAGGTAGAACAGGGAGTGGACCGAGTAGGTGCCCGAGCGGGTCCGCGGCAGCACGATCCAGCGGATGCCGGCGATCAGCAGAACCGTGCCGGCGGTCATCAGCATGGCGGTGGGCCAGGTGAGGATCGGCAGGTACCAGTGGTAGTCGACATCGGTGATGTCGGAGAGTGAATCCGAGATCTGGTCGAAGATGAAGAACGCCGGGAAGATCGGCAGCAGGCCGACCGCCGGGATCGCGCCGAGCAGAACGATATAGGCCGCCGCGAAGGCGGCGCGGTGGGCCCACGAGGCCTCGGCGGCGGCCGGCAGGTCGGCCGGGTTCGCCATCCCGACCTTGCGGCCGGGCGAGCCGTCCCAGATCTCCGCCGGCCCGACCCGGGTGCCGGTCGGGATCGTGGTCAGGTCGGCGATCTCGGCCTGCGCGCCGATCACCGTGTCGTGGCTGAGCACGCAGGAGGTGCCGACCGCCGCGTCGGCGCCGATCTCGACCGTGCCGATCACCAGCTCGTTGCCGACGATCTCGGCATTGGCGATGACGAGACGGCCGCCCAGCGAGGCGCCGTCGCCGATGGTCAGCAGGTCCGGGGCGCCGATCTCGATATCGGAGATCAGCGCGTCATGGCCGACCTTGGCGCCCATCAGCCGGAGGTAGACCGAGATCGCCGGCGAGCCCTGGAGCCACTTCACGTGGACGAGGGGGGCGAGGCGCTGGGTCAGCCACCAGCGGTAGTAGTAAGCGCCCCAGAGCGGGTATCGGCCCGGCTTGGTCCTGCCGAGGATCAGCCACTTGCCCGCCACCGCGACCACCGCGGTCACGCCGTTGATCGCGATGTAGACGAGCAGCAGCACGCCGAGTTCGGCGAAGAAGCTGAGGCCGCCGCCGGTGAGCAGCAGGTAGGTCACGAACATGCCGAGCCACTGCGCGGTGGCCAGCGCGATCACGAAGGGCAGCGCGATCAGCTGGCCGAGGCCGCACAGGGCCCGGCGCAGCAGCGGCGGCGGTTCGAAGCTCAGGTCGCGGATCGCAGCCGCCGCGCCCATGCCGCCGGTGCGCGCGATCAGCGCGTCGGCCATCGCCCGCATGGTGCGCAGGGCATAGACGTCCGGCAGGGTGATGCCGGCGAGCGCCGGAGCCTCGCGCACTGCGGACACGAAGCGGGCGGCCAACAGGGAATGGCCGCCGAGGTCGGCGAAGAAGTCGCCCTGCAGCGGGATCGGCTGGTTGCCGAACACCTGCTTGGCCGCGGCGACCAGAGCCGCCTCGGTCTCGTTGGCCGGGGTCTCCTGCTCGCCGTCGGCCGACACGACCGTGAGCGGGGCGACCTTCAGGGCCTTGCGATCGACCTTGCCGGAGGTCAGCCGCGGCAGGGTCTCGGCCAGCTCGAAATGGCCGGGCACCATGTAGGGCGGCATCTGGCCGGCCAGCGTCCGGCGTAAGGTAGCGGTGTCCACCGTCCGGCCGCGCTCGGGAATCAGGAAGGCCACGAGCCGGTCCACGCCGTCGTCCTGGCGCAGCACCACGGCGGCCTGGTTGATGTCGGGCACGCTGCGGATCCGCGACTCGATCTCGCCGAGCTCGACCCGGAAGCCGCGGATCTTCACCTGATCGTCGATGCGGCCGTAGAACAGGATCCGCCCGCCGGCATCCAGCGAGACCGCATCGCCCGAGCGGTAGAGGATCGGGTCGGTCCCGTCGGAGGCGAACGGGTTGGCGATGAACTTTTCTGCGGTCAGTTCGGGCCGCGCGAGATAACCGCGCGCCACGCCGGGCCCGCCGATCAGCAATTCGCCCTGCTGGTCACGGCCGAGCAGGCTCAGATCCTCGCCCGCGACGTAGACGGAATAGTTCGGGATCGGGCCGCCGATGGTCACCGGCTCGCCGGGCCGCATCTCGGCCGCGGTGGCGACCACGGTCGCCTCGGTCGGCCCGTACGTGTTGAAGAGCTGGCGCGCACCGGTCGCCCAGCGGCCGACCAGCGGCTCCGGCAGCGCTTCGCCGCCGAGCAGGACGAGGCGCACGGTCGGCAGGTCGCCGGAGATCATCGCCAGCAGGGTCGGCACGGTATCGAGCACCGTGATCCGCTCGGCTTCGAGAATACCGGGCAGGGACTCGACGTCGCCCATCATGGCCGGGCTTGCCACGAACAGCGTCGCGCCCACGAGATACGGGACCCAGATCTCCTCCATCGACAGGTCGAAGGCGACCGAGGCGCCCTGGAACACGATGTCGTCGGCACGCATGCCGTAGAGCGCGTTTCCCGACCGGAGGAAGTGACAGATGTTGGCGTGGCTGATGACGATGCCCTTGGGAACGCCGGTCGAGCCCGAGGTGTAGATCAGGTAGGCGGGATGCTCCGGCGTCAGGCCGGCGGCGCGGGGATCCGGCACCGGGGCATCCGCGGGCGTCGCCGCGTCGAGATTCGCCGGGGTCAGGGCGGGCGCCGCGTCAGGTGCCGTCGGAGCGAGGGCGGGTGAGACCAGCAGCGCCTTGGCGGCGGAATCGGTTAGGCACACCCCGACCCGGTCGGCCGGCGCCTCGGCGTCGAAGGGCAGCCAGGCGGCGCCCGACAGGGTGATGCCGATCTGGGTGACCAGCAGGTCCGGGCCCCGGGCCATCCAGAGGCCGACCACGTCGCCGGGGCCGATGCCGCGA
>NZ_VRVD01000308.1:0-5406 GCF_008040015.1 Methylobacterium sp. WL18
GGGATGGGGGTGAACGACTCGCATCTGACTGGGCCCTGCACGACGCTCCGGGCAGCCGCCCGCATGCGCCGGGACGGGGCCCGGCGGGGCTGCCCCGCTCTTTAGAATTGTGATAAACTGCTGTTATTATTGAGGTTTCTGCTACTTGCAGTACGGGCCGCCAGGCTCGGCTGCAAGCGGGTCGCGCGCGGAAGGCGAGCGCTGTTGCGGTTTCAACACGCAGCGATGGACGGGCCGCCACAGCGGGGAGGGCGCTGTCGCGAACGACGCGGCGGAAATGCCTGTGGACGCAGCGGGACGGACCGCGGCGCCCGGTCCCGAGGCGCTACTTCACGCGGCCCGCGATCCAGGCCGCCACGGCATCCGCCACGGCGTCGCTGTTGGTCTCCAGCATCACCATGTGGCCGTTGCCGTGCAGACCGCGCTCGGCCAGCCGGATCGCGTCGGGCTTGGCGCCGGCCTGGGCCAGGAACGCGACCGTGCAGGCATCGTAGGTGGCGTGGAACGAGGCCTCGGCGGTCACGACTGCGGCCGGCACCTTGGCGAGGTTCGGCAGGGTCCGGGCCGGCTCGGCCTGCAGCCAGCAGCGGATCTGGCCCTCCGCCGCCTTGGCATCGGATCCTTTCGCCTGCTGCGCCACGATCAGATCCTCCGGCGCCTTGACCGGCGGGTCGAAGGTCAGGGGCATGCGGGTCAACCCGTAGGCGCGGGCGCGGCCGTCCCCGGACTTCTCCCAGAACTCCTTGCCGCCGCGGAACTGCACGTCGAAGAAGGGCGGCCCGTTCGGCTCCACGGTGACATGGGCCTTCACCAGGTCGGGCCGCGCATCCGAGGCCGCCCAGCCGAACAGGGCGCCCTGGCCGTGGGTGAGCAGGATCGCCGGCCCGACCTTCTCCAGGAGCGCCACCAGGGCCGGGGCGACGAGTTCCTCGGTCTGCTGGCTGTTGGCCAGGAACGGGACCTGACTGGCGAAGAACTGGTCGAACCCGGCATTGCCCTGCACGCCGGTGCCGCCCGGCCATTGCGTGTGGAGCTTGGCCTGCGGGAACAGGTCGTAGACCTCCGGCGCCGTGTAGGTCTTCTCGAGGGTGCGGGTGCCGAGCCGGTCGTAGGGGCCGTAGACCTCCGGGTTGGTGCCCGAGCGCCCGCGTCCGACCTGATCGACCACGTAGACCTGATAGCCCTTCTCGACGAAGCGCTGCACCCAGCCCGGCCGGCCGTCCGCGGTGGCGAGGAAGTTCACGCCGGTCTGGGCGAGCCCGTGGACCATCACCACCGGGTAGGGCTGGGTGATCTTGGCCGGCGCGCGCGCCTGCACGAACATCTGGCCGACCATCACGGTCTTGTCGCCGAGCTTCTGATACCGCCCGCCGATATAGAAATAGCTCGCCCGGGTGACCGGCTCGGCGGCGGGCTCCTCGGCCCGCACCGGCAGCGCGGCCAGGATCGCGCCCTGAACGGCCAGCAGCGCGCCCAGAATGCCGCCCGCGATCCCTGCTGCGATCCCGTTACCGGCCATACGTCTCTCCCCGGATGCGCGTCGCATCGCGCGGGCTTATTGCGGGAATCGGGGCGTACGGCCAGCACCTCCGGTTGACGCAGGAGCCGGCCCCGGGCCCGAGAGCCCGAACCCACACGCATGCCAGGTCCACCACTGCAACGCTGGTGAAACCCCGCCCGCGCGCCCACCTTCCTGTCATCGTAGGCGCCGGGATCGGCGCCCCTCGCCCGGGCAGCCCGCGGCGAGATGAGCTGAGGACGTCACGCCGTGGACCCCGCTACCGCCAAGATCCTGGTTTCCGCAGCCCTGGTCGCCTCGATCGCCCTGTTCAGCCTCGTGTCGATCCAGGCCTTCATCGCCCAGGTCGCGTCCGATCTACGAGCCGCCAAACCCGTGCGCGTCCCGGCCCGCGCGGAGCCTCGGCAGCCCCCGCAGGCCTGATACGGAGTCCTCAGGCCTCGTCCTGGCGGGCCCGCTCGCGCAGGATGAATTTCTGGACCTTACCCGTGGAGGTCTTCGGCAGCTCGCCGAAGATCACGTGACGGGGCAGCTTGTAGGCGGCCAGCCGCCCGCGGCACCACTGGATCAGTTCGTCGGCGCTGGGCGAGGCGCCCGGCTTCAGCTCCACGAAGGCGCAGGGCGTCTCGCCCCATTTCGCGTCGGGCTTGGCCACCACCGCGGCGGCCGACACCGCCGGATGCTTGAACAGCGCGTCCTCCACCTCGATCGACGAGATGTTCTCGCCCCCCGAGATGATGATGTCCTTCGAGCGGTCCTTGAGCTGGATGTAGCCGTCCGGGTGCTTCACCCCAAGGTCGCCGGTGCGGAACCAGCCGCCCTTGAAGGCGGCCTGCGTGGCCGCCGGGTTCTTGAGGTAGCCGCGCATCACCACGTTGCCGCGCATCATCACCTCGCCGATCGTCGTGCCGTCTGCGGGCACCGGCACCAGCGTGTCCGGGTCGCGCACGTCGAGCGCCTCCAGGACCGGGTAGCGCACGCCCTGGCGGGCCTTCTTGGCCGCCCGCTGGTCGGCCGCGAGCGCGTCCCAATCCTCGTTCCAGGCGTTGACCACGGCGGGGCCGTAGCTCTCGGTCAGGCCGTACAGGTGGGTCACGTCGAACCCGGCCTCCGACATGCCGGCCAGGATCGCCTCGGGCGGCGGTGCGGCGGCGGTGAAGAACGCCACCCGCCGGGGCAGGTCCCGGCGCTCGGCATCGGGGGCGTTGATCAGCATCTGCATCACGATCGGCGCGCCGCAGAGATGCGTGACCCCGTGCTCGGCCATCAGCCGGTACATCGCCTCCGCGCGGACCTGGCGCAGGCAGACATGGGTGCCGGCCACGATCGACAGGGTCCAGGGGAAGCACCAGCCGTTGCAGTGGAACATCGGCAGCGTCCAGAGATAGACCGGGTGCTGCCCGAGCCCCCCGGTGATGACGTTGCCGAGCGCCAGCAGCGCCGCGCCCCGGTGGTGGTAGACCACGCCCTTCGGGTCGCCGGTGGTGCCCGAGGTATAGTTCAGCGTGATCGCGTCCCACTCGTCGTCGGGCAGCGCCCAGTCGTGCTCCGGGTCCCCGCCCGCCAGGAACGCCTCGTAGTCGGTCTCGCCGAGGCGTGCGCCGGGGCCGTCGTAGTCCGGGTCGTCGACGTCGATGACGAACGGTTTCGTCGCCAGGCCCTCCAGGGCCGCCGCGGCGGTCTTCGAGAACTCGCGGTCGGTGATCAGCACCTTGGCCTCGCCGTGCTCCAGGCAGAACCGGATCGCGGCGGCGTCGAGGCGGGTGTTGAGGGTGTTGAGCACCGCCCCGGTCATCGGCACGCCGTAATGGCACTCGACCATTTCGGGGGTGTTGGCCAGGAAGGCCGCCACGGTATCGCCGCGGCCGAGCCCGCGCCGCGCCAGCGCCGAGGCCAGGCGCCGGGCGCGGGCGTAGAGGTCCCGGTACGAACGCCGCAGCGGGCCGTGGACCACCGCGACCTGGTCGGGAAACACCCGCGCCGCCCGGTCGAGATAGAGCAGGGGGGTCAGCGGCTGGTGGTTGGCCGGCACACGGTCGAGATCGCGGTCGTAGATCGTGTCGCGGGCCATCGGAATCCTCCCGGCAAAGTCTTGCCGGGACCGTAGCTTGGGGGCGTGGGCGCGATCAATCGCACGTCGCGGATGCGCGGGGGCTCGGATCGGGCATCGTCTCCGGCCGAACGCCGAAAACCACCGTTCGGTACGATGCGCTCAGTGGCGCGGCTCGTCCTCGGGCTCCGGCAGGAACCGGGCGAGTTCGAAGCCGATCTCGATCATCAGGCGCTCGATCCGCTCGACCAGCGCCGGCCGCTGCAGGACGTGGGCGAGGTCGCGCAGGGCGATGACGTGCTCGGCCATCCGGTTCACCACCCGCTCGCTCTGCATGAGGTTGGCCGCCTGCACCTCGGTCCGGTCGATGGCGATGCCGCGGCCCTGGAGCGTGCGACCCGAGGGGTCGCGGTCGATCCGGCCGCGCATCAGCAGGGTACGCACGCCGCTGCGGGTGTCGCGGGTGCGGAACTCCGCCTCCAGGGTGCCGCCGGACTCCGACACCGCGTGCAGGTAGCTCTCGATCCGGATGCGGTCCTCCGGATGGGTGCGGTCGAGGAACGCCGCGAGGGACACCCCCGTGGCGGCCGCCACCGGGTCGAGGCCGAGCAGACCCGCCAAGGAGCCCGAGAGCGCCAGCCGATCAGCCCAATGATCGTGGACCCACGTCCCGACCACGCCGGAGGCGTCCAGGACGGATTGCGGGATCGGGGCGTCGGCCATGCCATTCCTCGGCGGGATTTCGAACGCCGCTAAACCTGAGGTAATAAAATCCATCGCAGCTCCGGCGCTGGCGACCTAGACGCTACGGCATCCTACAGCGGCTGAAAAGGCCGTTCAGGAAGCAGACAGCATAGATATTAACCTGAGGTTTAGATTGCGTCGGACAGCCCGACAACCTGGCCGGTCCGGTCGCATGCTGGCGGCAGGGGATCTTAACGGCTCATTAACCATGTCGGACGCACCGTGCCGCTCGACATCCTTGGGTC
This sequence comes from Methylobacterium sp. WL18, assembly GCF_008040015.1. NCBI lineage: Bacteria > Pseudomonadati > Pseudomonadota > Alphaproteobacteria > Hyphomicrobiales > Methylobacteriaceae > Methylobacterium > Methylobacterium sp. WL18. The sequence goes on from NZ_VRVD01000308.1 coordinate 4,559, forward strand.
ACAGGATCGCGGCAGCCCGTGATTGCGCACCTGAGGTTGCCCGACGAGGGCGCGGCATTCGTGAATGCCGGCGCTTCCGGCGGATGCGCGGGGCCTTCTGGAGGATGCCCAGGATGAAAGCCATCACCTTCGTCACGCAGAAGGGCGGCAGCGGCAAGAGCACGCTGTGCATCTCTTTGGCGGTCGCCGCCCGCGAGGCTGGCCACACGGTCTGCATCCTGGAGATGGATCGCCAGGCCACGATCTCGGATTGGCTCGACCACCGCACCGCCGACGGTCCCGAGGTCGCCCAGATCGACGCGACGCAGATCGACGCCGTAATGGAGCGCCTGCGCGACTCGGCCTACGACTACGTGTTCATCGATACGCCGGGGGTCGATTCCACCGGCACGCTCTCGGCCATCCGCGCGGCGGACCTGTGCATCATCCCGTGCCGGCCGACGCCGGCCGACCTGCGGGCGTTCAAGCCGACGCTGGCGGCGGTCTACCGGCTGGAGAAGAAGTTCGCCTTCGTGCTGAACCAGACCCCGCCCCGCTCCTACCGGGTCCGGGACGCGGCCGACGGGCTGGCGGTGCTCGGCATCCTGCCGGACGTGAACATCGTCGCCCGCACCGACCACCAGGACGCGATCGGCCTCGGCCAGGGCGTCACCGAGTTCAACCCCAAGGGCCAGGCCGCCGGAGAGGTCCGCCGGCTCTGGTCCTGGATCGAGCGCCGCACGCAGTCGCTGAGGACGGGCCGCCATGTCCAAGCCGCCTAAGCTCAGCCTCGCGGCGATCGTCGCCTCGGCGAACCCGCCGGACCGGCACGCGGCCCGGCCGCAGGGCGCCGAGATCGTGACCCTGGC
>NZ_VRVD01000309.1:0-5406 GCF_008040015.1 Methylobacterium sp. WL18
GCGCGAGGGCGGCGGCGCGCCCGATGCCGCGGGACGCCCCGGTGACGACCGCCACGCGGCCTTCGAGGATTCTGTGAGACTCAGCCATGCGCGGGACCTAGCGCATTTCCGTGCCGGGGGGATCGGAAAATTCCGGTTTCAAAAGGTCCGTGACCTTTTGCGGGTGCAGGGCGGAGCCCTCCAAGGACCCAGGGGCGCCGCCCCTGGACCCCGCCAAAGGGCTCGCCCTTTGGGATCCCCGTGTCAGTCCGCTTCGGCGAGCATCGCGAAGCGCTTCGGGCCGGCGATGGAGAGGTCGGTCAAGCCGGTCGGGTAGTCGCCCGTGAAGCAATGGTCGGTATATTGCGGGCAGGCCGCGTTGCGCTCCTCCTCGCCCATCGCCCGGTACAGGCCGGGGATCGACAGGAAGGCGAGCGAGTCAGCGTCGATATATTTGCGCATGGCCTCGAGGTCGTGGGTCGCGGCGAGCAGCTTCTCCCGCTCCGGCGTGTCGATCCCGTAGAAGTCCGGGTAGGTGATCGGCGGCGAGGCGATCCGGAAATGCACCTCGGCGGCGCCGGCCTCGCGCATCATCCGGACGATCTTCACCGAGGTCGTGCCCCGCACCAGGCTGTCGTCGACCAGAACGATGCTCTTGCCCTCGATCGCGGCGCGGTTGGCCGAGTGCTTCATCCGCACACCGAGTTCACGCACGGACTGGGTCGGCTGGATGAAGGTCCGCCCGACATAGTGGTTGCGGATGATGCCCATCTCGAACGGGATGCCGGTCTCCTGCGCGAAGCCCAGCGCCGCCGGCACGCCGGAATCCGGCACCGGCACCACAATGTCGGCGGGGGCGGCGGCCTCGCGGGCGAGCTCCCGGCCGATGGCCTTGCGCACCGCGTAGACGCTCTTGCCGTTCACCACGGAATCCGGCCGCGCGAAGTAGATGTACTCGAAGATGCACGGGCGCATCGGCACGGCGTCGGCGAAGCGGATCGACTCGACGCCCTCCTCGGAGATCACCACGACCTCGCCGTTCTCGATGTCCCGGACGTAGCGGGCGCCGATGATGTCGAGGGCGCAGGTCTCGGAGGCCAGCATGTAGCGGCCGTCGAGTTCGCCGAGCACCAGCGGGCGGATGCCCAGCGGGTCGCGGGCGCCGATCAGCTTCTTGTTGGTGAGCGCCACGATCGCGTAGGCGCCCTGGATCGCCTGCAGGGCGTCGATGAAGCGCTCGACGATCCGGGGCTTCCGCGAGCGGGCCGCGAGGTGGAGGATCACCTCGGTGTCGGAGGTCGACTGGGTGATCGCGCCGTCGCGCACCAAGTCGCGGCGGATCGACAGGGCGTTGGTGAGGTTGCCGTTATGGGCGACCGCGAGGCCGCCGCTGGCCAGCTCGGCGAAGAGCGGCTGCACGTTGCGCAGGATCGTCCCGCCGGTGGTCGAGTAGCGCACGTGCCCGATGGCGGCGCGACCTTTCAGCCGGGCGATGGTGTCGCCGTCCGAGAACGAATCGCCGACGAGGCCGGGGCGGCGCTCGGAATGGAACACCGCGCCGTCGAAGGAGACGATCCCGGCCGCCTCCTGGCCGCGGTGCTGCAGGGCGTGCAGGCCCAGCGCCACGATGGCCGAGGCATCCGGGTGCCCGAAGATGCCGAAGACGCCGCACTCCTCGCGCAGCGTGTCGCCATCGAGGTCGAAATCGGCGGCGTAGGCGTCGGATTGGGACATGGTGCGATCGATCACTTCACGAGTCCCGGCGGCGACGGGCCGGCGCGCCGGTCGTCGCGGATATCATCCGATCGTCTCCGGAACCGCTATCTAGGCGTTCCACGCAGACCGACCAACGGCGAATGCCGCAGGTCAGCGTCGCGTCGGGCTCGGCGCGGTCTCGGTGCGGCGCTGGGGCGCCGGGTCGGTCTCGGCGGGGGCGTCGGCCGCCTCGTTGGGCGGCGTGACGGCCTTCGGCTTCTTGAACTGCTTCAGGAAGCCCTCCGGATTCTCGGGGAGCTGGGCCACCAGGGCGTCGCCGGATTTTTCCAGCATCGGGCGCGTGCGCGCCTGCGCCGCCCAGTCCGGCACCTTGCCCTGCACCAGCCAGGACAGGAACACCCAGCCGATCACGCAGATCAGGAAGCCGCGGCCCGCCCCGAACAGGAAGCCCAGGGAGCGGTCGACCGCGCCGATGCGCGAATCGAGCACCACGTCGGAGATCTTCACGGTGATGATCGAGACGACGATCAGCGTACCCAGGAAGATCGCCGCGATCGAGGCGACCAGCGCCACGGTATCGCTGTTGACGTGCTGCTTCACCAGCGGAAGCAGCATCGGATAGAACGACCACGCGACGGCGGCGGCGGCCACCCAGGCGATGATGGCCAGCACCTCGCGGGTGACGCCACGCACGGCCGCGAGCAGCGCGGAGACCGCGACGATGCCGAGCACGACGAGATCCAGGACGGTAAACGGCATCTGTGAACTTTTAGGAACCAGAGGGGATGCCGCGGCGGCCATGCGGCTCCCCGGGACCGGGGCCGAGGTATACCAAGCCGAACCTCGGCCGTCACCCTCGGGGACGGGCCTCGGCCGAGGCCTGTGCCGTCCATGCATCAGCCCGTGCCGATCGTGAGCGCGGACCGGGCGGCGGCCGGCCCCGTTTACCTCGTTCCGATCGCCGGCCTGTTCGGCGCGGTGCTGATGATCTCGCTGGTGCTGGCGGGCAAGATCGTCTCGGTGGGCGGCCTGACCTTCACGGCAGCGGTGATCGTGTTTCCCGCCTCCTACCTGTTCGGCGACGTGCTGACCGAGGTCTACGGCTATTCCAGCACCCGCACGGTGGTCTGGACCGGCTTCCTGGCGCAGGCGCTCTGGATCCTGGCCTACGGGATCGCGGCGGCGCTGCCGCCCGCGCCGTTCTGGCCGCACCAGGCGGCGTTCGAGGCGGTGCTGGGCGCCACCCCGCGGCTCGCGCTGGCAGGCCTCGCGGCCTATCTCACCGGCGAATTTCTGAACGCCTACCTGTTCGCCAAGCTGAAGCTGCGCTTTCGCGGCCGGGGGTTGGCCGCGCGGCTCGTCGCCTCGACGCTGGTCGGCCAGGGCATCGATTCGGCCCTGTTCATCGGGCTCGGCTTCGGCGGGCTCTACCCCGCCGCGGATCTCGTCCGCCTCGCGCTGTCGATCTGGGCGCTGAAGGTCGGCTGGGAGATCGTTGCGCTTCCCCTCAGCGTGCCGCTGATCGGCTTCTTGAAACGCGCCGAGGGGCGCGATGCCTTCGATACGGACACGGATTTCAACCCGTTCCGCTTGCGGGGGTGATGGGTGTCGGCGGCAACGGAAAAGTGCTACCTTTGTAGCACCTTCCGGAGAAGCGTGACCATGCCTGCCGCCAAGCGAACGCCTCGCACGAAGACGAACGCCAAGCCGCCGACTCAAACGTCAACGACGACGGTTGTGACGGTTCGGCGCCAAGGCGGAGCCCGGGTGATGACGCTCCCGCCCGCTGTCCTGGCCGCTATCGGAGCCGATACGGGCACCGACCTAACGCTCGCCGTCCAGGACGGTACCCTGGTCGCGACACCGGTCGCGAAACGCAAACGCCGCTACACCCTGGCGGAGCTTCTGGAAGGCGCCGAGCATCTGCCGGCCTTGTACGCGGACACCGCCAAGGCTCTGGAAGGCCCCCCAGTCGGCGATGAGATCGGGTGATGGGCCCGCGGCCGAAGGTCCCGAAGCGCGGCGAGATCTACTCGATCAACCCCAACCCGGTCGTCGGCCGGGAAATGCGAGATCGACATTACTGGATTGTCCTGACGCCGGAGGCCGTGAACGTTCACGGCACGGCAATCGCCGTGGTCATCTCCACCGTGGCGGCGGGCGCCCGCGCCGCGGGCCTCACAGTCCCCGTTACGGCCGATGGCGTGACCGGCGTGGCGGTCTGCACGCAGGTCCGCAGCTTCGATCTGCGGGCGCGCATCGCCTATGGCAGTGCGAGCCTCGCCGGTGTCGCGGATCCGGACACCGTGGGCGAGATCGCCGCGCGGGTTGCCAGTCTCGTCGACCCCTGAGACCAATGCCGCGAACCGACTCGCCTCACGGGTCCGCATCGTGCATCCGTCCGCGGGGAATCGAGGATCGGGGACGCTTCGGTGGCGGGTAGTCGGTCAGTGACGGAATCCGGAAGAGATATCGGCGCCCACGGCGCCCGGCTGACCGTCGATCTCGGGGCGGTCGCCGCGAATTGGCGGCTGCTGGCCGCCCGGGGCGCCGATTGCGCCGCCGTGGTGAAGGCCGACGCCTATGGCTGCGGCGTAGCCCGGGTCGGGCCGGCCCTGTGGGCGGCCGGGTGCCGGACCTTCTTCGTCGCCCACTTGTCCGAGGGCATCGCGGCCCGGGCCGCCCTGCCGGAGGCCGCGCTCTACATCCTGAACGGGTTGCCGCCCGGTGCCGGCGGGACCTGCGCGGCGCACGGCCTGCGCCCGGTGCTGGGCAGCCGCGAGGAGATGACGGAGTGGTCGGCGTTCTCGGGCGGCCGCCTGCCGGCGGCGCTCCACGTCGACACCGGGATGAACCGCCTGGGACTGCCGGTGCCGGAGGCGCTGGCGCTCGCGGGCGACCCGTGCATCGCGGCCTGCGGGATCGACCTGCTGATGAGCCACTTCGTCAGCGCCGAGAAGCCGGCCGACCCGGTCAACGCCCGGCAGATCGCCGACTTCGCCCGGGTCCGGGCCGCCTATCCGGGCCTGCTTGCGTCGCTGGCGAATTCCTCCGGCGTCTTCCTCGACGGCGCCGGGCACGACCTGCTGCGTCCCGGCTACGCCCTGTTCGGCGGCAACCCGACGCCCGAGACCGCCAACCCGATGCGCCCGGTGGTGCGGCTGGAGGCCCTGATCGCGCAGGTGCGGGATGTCGAGGCCGGAACCGGCGTCGGCTATAACGGCCGCTGGACGGCGTCGGCCCCGAGCCGGCTCGCCACCCTGTCGCTCGGCTACGCGGACGGCTTCCCCCGGGCGATCAGCGGGCGCGGCCAGGCGCTGGTCGGGGGCGTGCCCTGCCCGATCCTGGGCCTCGTCTCCATGGACCTGATCATCCTCGACGTCACCGCGGCCCCCGCCGCCCGGCGCGGCGCCACCGCGGTGCTGATCGGCGACAGCCTCGACATCGACACCGTCGGCCGCGCCGCCGGCACGATCGGCTACGAGATCCTGACGGGGCTGGGTTCGCGTTATGTTCGAACTTATGTAGGGTGATCCGACTCCACCTTACGAATGCCGGACCGGCGGCGCGCGGACCCGAATGGCCAAGATCCACCAGACCTTCGTCTGCCAGTCCTGCGGGGCGGTCTACAACCGCTGGCGCGGGCGCTGCGAGGCCTGCAACGGCTGGAACACGATCGTCGAGGAGGCCGCCGCGGCGCCGGGCCAGTCC
>NZ_VRVD01000030.1:0-21829 GCF_008040015.1 Methylobacterium sp. WL18
CCGCGGCCGGCTGCGTCGGGCTGGCGCTCGAGGCCGGCGGCACCCTGGTGATCGACCGCGCCGCAACTGCCGCGGAGGCAGACCGTCTCGGCCTGTTCCTGGTCGGCTACGGAGCCGCGCCATGAGCGCCGCCGCTATGTCCCCATCCAAGACAATCTGGCTGGTGGCCGGCGAGGATTCGGGGGACCAACTCGGCGCCAAGCTGATGCGGGCGCTGCGCGCGGCGGCGCCCGGAACCGTGTTCGGCGGCGTCGGCGGCGAGGCCATGGCCGAGGAGGGGTTCACCTCCCTGTTCCCCCTCGATGACGTCGCCGTCATGGGCTACCTCCCGGTGCTCGCCCGGGCTCGGACGCTGCTGCGGCGCATCCGCGAGACCGCGACCGCGGTGGTGCGCGCCCGGCCCGACGTGCTGGTGATCATCGACAGCCCGGGCTTCACCCATGCCGTCGCCCAGCGGGTCCGGAAGGCGGCGCCCGGCATCCCGATCGTCGACTACGTGTCGCCGAGCGTCTGGGCCTGGCGGCCCTGGCGGGCCAAGGGCATGCGCGGCTTCATCGACCACGTGATGGCGCTGCTGCCGTTCGAGCCCGACGCGCATCTGCGTCTCGGCGGCCCGCCCTGCACCTATGTCGGCCACCCACTGATCGAGCGGTTTCCGGACTTGCGCCCCGCCGCGGCGGAGGTCCGGCGGCGGGAGGCGGTCCCCTACCGCCTCGTGGTCCTGCCGGGCTCCCGCCGGGCCGAGATCGACCGGCTGATGCCGGTCTTCGGGCAGGCGCTCGAGCTTGTCTCCCGCGTCCTGGAGGTGGAAGCGGTCCTGCCGGCCGTGACCCGCCACCGGGCCCTGATCGAGCGGCTGGCCCTGAACTGGCCCGTGCCCGTCCAGGTGCTGACCGGCGAGGCGCCGAAATACGCCGCGTTCCGGGGCGCCCGGGCGGCGCTCGCGGCCTCCGGCACCGTCACGCTGGAACTGGCGCTGGCGGGCGTCCCGATGGTGGTGGCCTACAAGGTCTCGCGGGCCGAGGAGTTCATCGCCCGCCGCCTGATCCAGGTGCCCAGCATCGTGCTGCCCAACCTGATCCTGGCCGACAACGCCATGCCGGAATTCGTCCAGGCGGATTGCACGCCCGAGCATCTCGCCCGGGCCCTGCTGCCGCTGCTGGCGGGCGGCCCGGAGCGCGACGCACAGAGCGACGCGCTCGCCCGGATCGACGGAAGGATGCGGCTTTCCGGCGACGACACGCCGAGCCGGGCAGCTGCACGGATTGTTTTGGACACCGCCGGGGGGCGCGGGATCGGAGTCGTTTGACGCCTCAAGGTCATCGCGCGGCTTAACGAGTCAATCACCCTGTCTTTCCGGGGCGCCGCAGGCGAACCCGGAACCTATAACCGCCGACAATGCTAAGGTCTTGATCTGCCGACGGTTATGGATCCCGGGTTCCGCTCCGCGGCACCGGGACGACAGGGAGCATGTCCCGGCGTCGAGGCGATGCTTGAGCGCGGACGGACGATCGCCGGTCCAGGATGTTCGCATCCTGCCGCTCGTCACCCCCCGCGCCGCCCGCAGCGCACGTAGGCCGCTGTGCCGCGCCCGCTCGACCAGGTGAGGCGGTCGCCGTCGACCACGAGCCGCACCTGCGAGGACCAGTGCCGGCCGCGGTCGCTGCATTCGGCGGCGACCACCCAGGCGTTGCCGACGCGGCGGCCGTCGTGGAAATTGCAGATCGTGCGGCCGGCCCGGGCTCGCTCCGGCGTGATGGTGGCCGGGATGTAGCCCCGGCGCCGGGAGCGTGCCGAGCAGGCATCTGCGGTCGGCCCCCAGATTCCGGCATATTCAGGATTGGCCGGGCCCGCTTGCCTGGGGGATGCGGGCACCGCCGGGGGAACGATTGCCCCTTGCGCGCCTGGATCCGCCGGGCTCCGAGCCGCCTGGGAGGCCATTGGCGGCCCAGTGTCCAAACCCTGCGCAGCCGGTGCGGCCTCGTCGAGCGCGTCGAGCGTCACGACCCGACGGCCCGGGGGCTTCGGGGCCGGAGCAGACCGGGTTTCGGCCTGCTGGGTCCGGAACGGCATGTCCTCGGTGAGGTAGATCGCGCTATAGCCGAAAAGCCCGGCCCAGCCGAGGACCAGGAGCGCAGGCACGACGAAGCGGCGCTTGGAGCCGGTACGGGGTTCATCACCCGGATCGGCCAGCACGACCGCACCCATCCTCACCCCCTGATCCAGGCATCCGGTGCCGATTCGGTCGCCGGGTTGCCGAGGAAAAGGATGCCCCAACAAGAGGCTAGGGGGAACTGCCGTGTCGTTCAGCGTCCGAAGATCCCCTTCAGGAACTGGGCGGTGCGGTTGCGCTTGCGCTTGCGCTCCAGTTCCGCGGCGTCCTTGAGCCATGCGACCTGCACCACCCGGCGCTCACCCTCGAACGGCTCGTGGCCATGCCAGGAATTGTCGGCCCGCAGGAAGGCGAACATCGTCCCCATGGTCGGGGGCACCTCCACCGCGAAGGGCGCGTAGTTGCGGCCGTCGTAGAGCACCCGCAGGCGTCCGGCGGCCGGGGCGTCCCAGGCGTCGTTCATGTAGACGAGCAGCGTCAGCACCTTCGATGGGCCGTCGGTGTGGATCGAACCGTATTTGAGCTGGCTCTTCCGCATGATCGTGGTCAGCCGCGGGCAGGAAACCAGGTCGATTCCGAACTTCTCGCCGAGGATGTCAGAGAACGCATCGCTCTCCAGTTCGTCGATCAGCGCCTTGAACCGGCCCTTGAGCGCGACCTCGTCCACCGTCAGGTAGCCGGGCTTTGCGATGTCCGGGAAGTCGCGCCGGATCGCGTCGATGGCGTCCGGGTTCAGGACGTTGGTGCCCAGCGTGTACGGGTAGGGCTCGCGGGCCACCGGGGCGGCACGCACCGCGGAAACGTCGAGGATCGAGAGGGCGGACATCTGCGGGTCCCTGGTCTCCGGCGCGCGACGGCCGGCACGCCGGCGCCAGGGGCGCGTGCCGGAGGATCATCGGGGCGTGCGGGCCGGGCGCGCCCATGGGGCGTCCGCGGTCATCCAATCTCGAGCGCTTCCCCTGATCCTGGAATCCCATAATCCGGTGATTGCGGCGGTCCAACGGCGAAAGCCGTGTGGTGGCGCATTCCGGTGACAGTCTCGGGGCGCCCGGCCGTGCAGGATGGCGCGATGCCCGAGGACTTTCTTCTCGGGTGCGTACCCGGAACCCGTCCGCGATGAGGCCGCTGGTCCTCGCCTTGCTGTGCGTTCACCTTGTCGCGATGGCGGCCGGGGTGAGCGCGTTCGCGCAATCGTCGCGGTCGTCGCGCCCCGCCGGGACGGCGCGGATGAGCTGCGCCGAGGCGATGGCGCTGGTGAAGAGCGAGGGCGACGTGGTGATCGCCGGCGGCACCGCTCCGGAGCGTTTCGTCAGCGGCCCGGGCCAGTGCACCGGCGCCGAGATAGCCGAACTCCGCTTCGTCCCCACCCGCGACAATCCGCAATGCCCGATCGGCTATCGCTGCCGCGAACCGGGCTTCGAGGAGTGGAACTGGTAGCGCGGGACGCGGCGTGGCGTCGCCTCGGCCGGTTCGTGACGAAACTTTCACGTGACAGCGCCCGCGAAGTGCCACGTTCTCGCCACGACCCAGGGCCAAGGCCGCCGGGTTGCGTTCCCGAATGAACGCTCACGTTAGGCGGGAGACACGCGTGGCTTCAATCAGGACCGGGCTCGGGATCCAGGCCGTGCTGACGGCCGTGGCCGCGCTGATCCTGCTGGCGCTTCCGGGGATCCCCAGCCCGCCGCTTTACGTCTCGCTCGCCGGCTTCGTGATGGCCGGCATCCTGATCGCCGCCAACGGCATCTCGGCCTACCTGAAGGTCTTCGTCTCGGTCTACGGGTTCGGCTACCTGCTGCTCGCCGGCCTGAAGACGATCGCCGCCATGGGCCTGCTGCCCCCGGTGGTGGCCGCACTGCTGCCGCCGGACTTCGCCGCCACCGGCGCGGTGGTGTTCGGCGCCATCGTGCTCGCCGTCTCGCATCTCGGTCCGATCCGCGCGATCACCGACATCGCCGACCCGTATTTCGCCAACCGCGACAAGCCGACCAAGGAGATCGGCCTGTTCCGCTGGTTCGGCAGCACCGAGGGCCGGATCGGCCGCAACCTCGTCGCGCTGTCGATCTTCGTGAACTTCGCCGACGTGGCGCTGACCCTGCGGTTCAACTTCTTTTACCGCGACATCTACAACGCGCTGCAGGAATACGACGCGACGGCGTTCTGGTACCAGCTGCTCTGGATCTTCGTTCCGCTGGCGACGCTCAACATCGCCATCGGCATGTTCGACCTGTTCGTCGATTCCTCGCTGCACATCCGCTGGCGGACCTGGCTGACCCACAGCCTATACGAGCGCTGGCTGGGCAACGGCACCCATTACCGCATCCCGTTCACCGACGAGGAAGCCGACAACCCGGATCAGCGTATCCAGGCCGACGTCAACCTGTTCATCCAGCAGACCGCGAGCCTGTCGATCCGGCTGCTCAGCCAGGCGGCGCAGCTCGTCTCGTTCATCGTGATCCTGTGGACGCTGTCGCGCGACTTCGTCGTGCCGTTCACCGACACGGTGATCCCGGGCTTCCTGGTCTGGCTAGTGATCGCCTACGCGGTGGTCGGCACGTGGCTCACCCACCTGATCGGCCGGCCCCTGATCGGGCTCAACTTCCGGCAGGAGCAGGTCGAGGCCGATTTCCGCTTCTCGCTGGCCCGCAACCGGATCTACTCGGAGCAGATCGCGCTGCTGCGCGGCGAGCGCGCGGAGGCGACGCGGCTCGGCTCGCTGTTCCACATGATCATCGACAACTACGTCGGCATCATCTTCCGGCGCATCAAGCTGATCGCCTTCACGTTCAGCTACCGGCAGGCCAGCGTGATCTTCCCGATGGTGCTCGCCGCGCCGTCGTTCTTCGCCAAGAAGATCACGCTCGGCGCCCTGCAGCAGACCTCGCAGGCGTTCTCGCAGGTGCAGAGCTCCCTGTCGTTCTTCGTAGACTCGTACACGACCCTCGCCTCGTACAAGGCCAACACCATCCGTCTCGGCTCCTTCCGCCGCGCGATGAGCAAGGCCGAGGCACTGGAATCAGCGGGCTACGGGCTGGTCCAGGGCAACGAGACCGCCAACGGCGTCACCGCCCGTGGGCTGGTGCTCGCCCTGCCGGACGGCCGCGAGATCGTCTCGGCACCGGAGCTGACCCTGGCCCGGGGCGGCGCCACCCTGGTCACCGGCCCCTCGGGCTCCGGCAAATCGACGCTGTTCCGGGCGATCGCGGGCATCTGGCCGTTCGGCAAGGGCCGGGTGGACGTGCCAGCCGGGCAGTCGACGCTGCTGCTGCCGCAGCGGCCCTACATTCCGCAGGGGACGCTGCGCGGCGCGGTGGTCTACCCGAACACCATCGACCAGTTCTCGGACGACGCGATCCGCGATGCCCTGACCGCCGCCCAGCTGCCGCACCTGATCGACCGCCTGGACGAGACCGACACTTGGGAGCGGCGCCTGTCCGGCGGCGAGCAGCAGCGCCTCGCCATCGCCCGGGCGATCCTGGCCAAACCCGCCTGGCTGTTCCTCGACGAGTCGACCGCATCGCTGGACGAGCCGTCCGAGGCCAAGATCTACCGGATGCTGCGCGAGCGGCTGCCCGACACCACCATCGTGTCGATCGGCCACCGCTCCACGCTCGACGCATTCCACGAGCGGCGGATCGTGCTTGAGCCCCAGGGCGACCTGTTCACGCCCCGGGAGCGCCGGGAGCCCCAGCCGGCAAGATAAGTGGCCTTTGTCCCAGAAGACCGGGGAAAATGCCCCGTAGAAGTTGCGAGATGGAAATAAGAACGGAACCTGTGACTGCGGGGTCCGTTTGTCATGCGCTGAATAAATCGGAGGAACGCATGACCAAGATCAAGACCCTCGCGGGCGCCGGCGCTCTCATCCTGATGTCGACTGCTGCCTTCGCGGCGCCGTGCGCGACCGGGACGACCGTGACGCGCGACAAGGAAGCCAGCAAGGCCTCGACCGTGGATCCGAGCGTGAAGACTCCGACCACCCCGGGTGCCAAGGCTGAGTCGCCCGGCACCGTCGGCGCCATGACCAACGCCGGCACCGCGACCTCGCCGTCGGACGTGCAGGCTCAGTCGCAGGGCAAGCCGACCGCCGCGCAGGCCGGCAAGGGCGGCGACGACTGCTGATCTCCGCTCCATCATCTGACGTCACGACGAACGCCCGCCCGGCCCTGCCGAAGCGGGCGTTCCCGTGCTCCGGGATGCTTACGCGGCCCGGCGCAGCTTCGAGGCTGCCCGAGCCGCTCGGGTGACGGCGTCGCGGTCGAGGACCCCGGGCTTCACGACCCAACTGCCGCCGACGCACAGAACTGACGGAACGGCCAGCCAATCCGGAGCAGTCGCCTCGGTGATTCCGCCGGTCGGGCAGAACTTCACACGGCCGAACACGGGCGTCAGCGCCTTCAGTGCCTTGATCCCGCCCGCGGCCTCGGCCGGGAAGAACTTGAACCGGTCGAGACCGTGGTCTAGGCCGCGCATGATGTCGGCGGCGGTGGCGATGCCCGGCAGGTAGGGCACGCCGTTGGCCTTGACGGCATCGGTCAGCGGGTCCGTGAGCCCCGGCGAGACGATGAACTCCGCCCCGGCCGCCAAGGCGCTGTCGAGGTCGCCGGGGTTCAGGACCGTGCCGGCCCCGACCACCGCCCCCTCGACCTGGGCCATCTCTCGGATCACCTCAAGGGCGGCGGGGGTGCGCAGGGTGACCTCCAGGGCGGTCAGCCCGCCCGCCACCAGAGCTTCGGCGATCGGCCTGGCCTGGGCGACATCCTCGATGACGAGGACCGGGATGACGGGCACGGAGCGCATCAGCGCGTCGATGCTGGTCAGATCGTTCATGATCGGCTTCTCCGGTTCGACGTTCAGAGGCCGGCCGCGGCGAGCATGGCGGAGGCGCCCCGTTCGGCGGTGTCGGCCCCTTGGCGCATGAAAGCGAACAACTCCCGGCCGGTTCCGGCCTCGGGAACCGGCTGAACGGCCTCCTCCCGGGCGGCCAGCTCGGCGTCGTCGACCAGCACCTGCAGGAGGCCTTCGGCCGCGCTGAGGCGGACGATGTCGCCGTCGCGGATCCGCCCGATGGCCCCGCCGCCGAGCGCTTCTGGGCTCAAGTGGATGGCCGCCGGCACCTTGCCGGAGGCGCCGGACATGCGCCCGTCCGTCACCAGGGCGACCTTATGGCCGCGATCCTGGAGCACGCCGAGCGGCGGCGTCAGCTTGTGAAGCTCGGGCATGCCGTTTGCGCGCGGCCCTTGGAAGCGGACCACTACGACCACGTCGCGCTCCAATTCGCCGGCCTTGAACGCTTTGAGCACGTCGTCCTGGTCGGAGAACACCCGGGCCGGGGCCTCGATGGTCCGGCGGATCTCCTCGACGGCGCTGGTCTTGAACGTCGCCCGGCCGAGGTTGCCGGTCACCAGCCGCATGCCGCCATCCGCCTGGAACGGGTTGCCGGGCCGGCGGATCATGGTGTCGTCCAGGCTCTCCGGCACGGCATCCTGGAAGGCGAGATCGTCGCCGTCGAGCTTCGGGTCGCGGGCATGGTCGCGCAGGGACTGGCCGGCCACCGTCAGGATGTCGTCGTGCAGCAGCCCGGCATCGAGCAGGGCGGCCATGACGAAGCTCATGCCCCCGGCGGCGTGGAAGTGGTTCACGTCGCCCGCGCCGTTCGGGTAGACCCGGGCGATCAGCGGCACGGCGTTGGACAGCCGGTCGATATCCGCCCAGTCGATGACGATGCCGGCGGCGCGCGCGATGGCCGGCAGGTGGATCGCGTGGTTGGTCGAGCCGCCGGTGGCGAGCAGGCCGACCGCGGCGTTCACGATCGCCTTCTCGTCCACGCACAGGCCGAGCGGCCGGTAATCGTTGCCGGCGGCGCCGATCTCGGTGAGCCGATGGATCGCCGCCCGGGTCACCGCCTGGCGCAGCTTCGTACCCGGATTGATGAACGAGGCGCCCGGCATGTGCAGGCCCATCATGTCCATCATCATCTGGTTCGAGTTGGCCGTGCCGTAGAACGTGCAGGTGCCGGCACCGTGATAGGAGGCGGATTCGGATTCGAGCAGCTCCGCCCGGCCGACCTTGCCCTCGGCGTAGAGCTGGCGGATCCGCTGCTTCTCCTTGTTGGCGAGCCCCGAGGGCATCGGCCCGGCCGGGATCAGGATGGTCGGGAGGTGGCCGAAGCGCAGCGCGCCGATCAGCAGGCCGGGCACGATCTTGTCGCAGATGCCCAGCAGCGCGGCGCCGTCGAACATGCCGTGGCTCAGGCCCACCGCGGTGGAAAGCGCGATCGTATCGCGCGAGAACAGCGACAGCTCCATGCCCCGCTGCCCTTGGGTGACGCCGTCGCACATCGCCGGGGTACCGCCCGCGACCTGCGCGGTGGCGCCGCGCTCCCGGGCGAAGACCTTGATCTGATCCGGATAGCGCCCGTACGGCTGATGCGCCGACAGCATGTCGTTGTAGGCGGTGACGATGCCGATGTTCATCACCGTCTGGCCGTCGCGGAGCGCCGGCTTGTCCTCGCCGGAGGCGGCGAAGCCGTGGGCGAGGTTGCCGCAGGCCAGCGTCGGCCGGTGCACGCCCGAATCGCGCTCCCGGGCGATCAGGTCGAGATAGGTCCGCCGGGACTCGCGGGAGCGCGCCACGACGCGCTCCGTGACCGCCGCGACCTCGGGATGAAGCTCGGTCATGCTCGTTCCTCCGTCAGGGTGCCGGCGGATCGCAGGGCCGGCACTGATCCCGGCCGCGACCGCGTCGCACCGGGCTATCTAGGCGGTGCCCGGGACGATGTAACCCGGTCGTGGCGCAGGGCGGCCGAGCGCGGCTGCCGACGATGGCCGTCCCAATCACACCCTCATCCAGAGGCGCGAGCGCAGCGAGCCTCGAAGGAGGTCTCCAGGGAGCGCGTCTGACTGGAGGGCTTCTTCGAGGGCGATGCTATGCGCCGCGACCTCCGGATGAGGTCGCGGGTGGGAAGCTTGGGAATGACGGGTGTTCAATACTCCCAGAAGATGCGCTGCAGCTCCTTGGTGTCCTGCGTCTTAGTCAGTGCCACGGCGGCCAGGATCTTGGCCTTGGCCGGGTTGAGGTCGTGGGCGACCACCCAGTCGTATGTGTCGTCGGGCTGCTCGGCGTTGCGCAGGACCAGGCCGTCCGGCACCCGCGAGGAACGGATCACGATCGTGCCCTTCGACCGGATGTCCTTCAGCTTGTCCACGAGGTAGCCCGCCACCGAGCCGTTGCCGGTCCCGGCGTTGACGATCGCCTTCGCGCCGGCCTGAACCTCCGCGTCGTAGACGCCCGGGATCATGTTGCCCGAGCCGTACACGATACCCACCAGCGGCAGGCTGTCGATCTGGTCGATGTCGAATTCCGAACTCTTGTTGTGGCGCTTCGACAGGGATCGGAAGAAGTAGGTCTTGCCCTCGATCACCATGCCGAGCGGCCCCCACTGGCTGTAGAAGGCGCTGGGGACGACGTTGGTCCGCTTGTTCACGTCCCGGCCCGACTGGATCGTGTCGTTCATCGTGACCGTGACGCCCTGGCCGATCGCCTCCTTGCTGGCCGCGACTGTCACCGCGTCGAGCAGGTTGAGGGCGCCGTCGGCCGAGATCGCCGTGCCCGGCCGCATCGAGCCGACGACGACGATCGGCTTGTCGCTCTTCACCACGAGGTCGAGGAAGAACGACGTCTCCTCGAGGGTGTCGGTGCCGTGGGTCACGACCACGCCGTCGACGTCGTCCTGCTTCAGCAGAGCGGAGACCCGCTTGGCGAGCTGAACGAGCTGCGCGTCGGTGAAGCTCTCCGACGCGATCTGGAAGACCTGCTCGCCGCGCACGTTCGCGATGGTGTTCACCTGCGGTACCGCGGCGATCAGCTTGTCCACCGGCACCTTGGCGGCCGTGTAGGTGGCGCTGTTGGCCGCGTCCGCCCCGGCGCCCGCGATCGTGCCGCCTGTGGCCAGGATGACAACGTTGGGCTTCTTCACCGCCGCGGCAGTGCTGGAATCGGTCATCTCGCGGGCACCGGACGGGGTGGCCCCGATCGTGCCGGCCAACAACAGAGCCAGGGTCGCTCCGCGCAGGGAACAGGCCGCGCCGCTTCGGCAGGAGATCATCGGGGATCCTTGACGTCTGAAGAAGAATCGCGAGTCGGGCTCGCGTCCGGGATCGTAGACCCCGCTCGCCGCGAGGCAAGTTTCATGCAGCGACGACGCTGACCGACGGATCCATTTCGTAAGCTTGGGCGTTGCACTCAAACGCTGTTCGTTCGGAGGTAGACCCCAATGCTGCATCTTGCCGGACTGCTCGACGAACTCGAGCGGAGCGAGCCCGCGCGGGCTGCGATGGCGATCCTCGAATCGGCCCTCGCCCGACGGTCGGTCGAGGAGCAGACGGCATTCTGGCGGGCGGTCGATCTCTACTACGTCTCGCGCAAGGCACCGCCGGAGCCCGTGGGTGCCGCCCTGTGCGGCGCGCCGCAGATGGCCATCGCTGTCTAATTCGAGTCCTGGCGCCTCCGGGCAGGGTTCGCTGCGCCTCAGGGCGTCGCCAAGCGCTTCACGGTGCCAGCGCGCCGGCCCGACGACGTCCGGTCGAGCAGGCTGTTGAGACGCCGCCGCGCCGGCCGCTCGATCAGGAACAGGCTCACGAGACCCATGGCGATCGCGGGCAGGACCAGGGCTTTGCTGGCCGTCCCGCCGATCCCATCGTGCAGCACGTAGAAAGGTTGCTGCCACAGGTAGATGGCGTACGACCACGCGCCGAACAGCAGCAGCGGTTTCGCACTCAGGCCCCGGCGCAGGAGGGCCGGTGCGCTCGGCAGCGAGGCCACCGCCACGGACAGGAGCGCGGAGCCCAGGCTGTACTTGATCGGATCAGGCACTACCGCGACGTTCAGGGCGAGGCCGGCCAGCGCCAGGAATGCGGGCCGCCACGACGTCCGTGGCGCGCTCCGGCCGATCATCAAGTAGGCGGACGCCCCGAACAGGATCGACGCCACCCGGACATCGCTGCGCCAGTAGACCGTCGTGTAGTCGCCGCCGAGCGCGGTCGAGACCGCGCCGTTGAGGCAAGCGAGGGCTGCGAGAACGGTCAGAACCGGGGCCACGGAAAACGCGTGCCGGCGACGGAGGAACGCGATCATCCCGAGCAGGATGTAGCCGTGCTCCTCGACGCAGAGCGACCAGATGTGGTCGACATTCGGCACCTCGGGCAACCACAGGTGGTAGTAGTTGTAGGTCAGCGTCAGCGCCGCGAGGCAGCCGTAAAGTTGCTGGTCCTGACCGGTGGCGAGGACGAGCCCGGTCATCGCCAGCACGAAGCAGATCAGCGCCGGATAGATCCGTGCGGCCCGGCGGAGGAAGAACGTCTTCAACGGCGTGCCGCGTTCGAACAGGATCTCGGCCATCAGACGGCCGCTGAGCACGAAGAAGAACTCCACCCCGAAGCGGCCGAGATTGATGCCGTGCGTCGTGCCGAAATGGCCGACGAGCACGAGCAGGATCGCACAGCCGCGCCACCCGTCGAGGAAAGGCCAGTGACGCGGGGGCATGGGGCGCCTCTCGAACCTCAGGTTCGACAGTCTGGAGGCGCGCTGCCGCGGCTTAGCGAGATGATCTTAGGGTGTAGGTTTTTGAGGCTCGTGCCACCGGCGGTTCGAAAGGCGTAGGATCACGACGGGCCTCGATCTTGGACCGGTGCCGATCCCGACCCCTGCGGGAGGGGCCGGGCTTCGGCAGGACCGGTACCGCAAGACATTGAACCATCAGCGTTTCCGCGTCCGACGTCCCGGCTCCGGGACACCGTAACGACGGCCCCGGCACCCGCCGGACTCGAGCCTTCCGGCGAACGCGTAGTCCCGGGGCCATCGCCCCGCGCGCGATCAAAACACCGAGATCAGCACGATGCCGGCTGCCATCAGCAAGCCGCCGATCAGCCGACCGATCCCGGCGCGGACGCGCTTCATGCCGAGCCAACCGAAATGGTCGATGGCGATGGAGGTAAACAGGTTGGCGGTGATCAGCAGACCGTTGAAGGCGCCGGCTCCGACCTTGTCGACGAACAGCAGGCCGGCGAACACCGCCACCGCCCCGGCGATGCCGCCCAGCGCGCCCCACCACGGCACCCGGGCCACGTCCGCCCGGGTCGGCAGCGGGGTCGGACGGAGCAGGAACACGAACAGGAAGACCAACGCGACCGGAATGAACGACACGGTGGCGGCGAGCCAGGGGTTCACCAGGGCACCGCGCAGCTGCGCGTTGAGCACCACGCCGACCGCCTGGAGCGAGCCCGCGACCAGGATGAACGGGTAGAGCAACCGTGCCATCAGGCCGCCCTTGCCCGACTCGGCCTGCTCGTCGTCCGATTTCGGGCCGGTGGCGCGGGCGATGAACACGATGCCCACCACCATCAGCAGGCCCCCGAGCCACGGCATCGCCTTGAAGCCCCCGGCCTTGAGGCCGAACAGGCCGAGGCTGTCGAGCGCCAGGGAGGTCAGGATGTTGGCCGTGATGGTCAGGCCGTTGAACGGGCCGGCCCCGACCTTGTCCACGAAGGCGAGGCCGCCGAACACCGCCACCGCGCCGGCCACCCCGCCGAGCGGCGCGTACCAGGGCATCGAGCCCAGGGTCTGCAGCGTCGGCAGCGGCGTCGGCATGGTGAAGAACAGGATCGTGAAAACGATCACGATCGGCATGAACGAGTAGGTCGCCGCCAGCCACGGATTGACCAGCGCGTCGCGCAGGCGCGCGTTCATGGAATTGCCGAGCGCCTGCAAGGCGCCTGCGACCAGGATGAAGGGATAGAGCAGGGCGGCGTTCAAGATCGGGGCTCCGGTCGTGGGAGGGCGAGGCGGTTCGGTGCGGCGTCGTCCTGGGATCCGGAGACCGGGCTCTCAGACGAGGAGGAGGGCGGCCAGCGCCAGCACGAGGGCGGGCGGCATCACCAACAGGCCGAGCTTCAGGAACTGCCAGGCCGACACGTCCTCGCCCTCGCGGCGGATCGCCGTGAGCCACAGGATCGTGGCGAGCGAGCCGGTGACCGACAGGTTCGGCCCGAGATCGACGCCGATCAGGATCGCGCCCGCGACCTTGTGCGAGACCTCCGCGGCCTGGACGGCGGCGCCGGCGAGCAGCCCGGCCGGCAGGTTGTTCACGAGGTTGGTGCCGAAGGCGACGAGGGCGCCGCCCGCCCAGGCGGTGGCGGTGGGATCGCCCTGGGCGTAGGTCTTCAGGGTGTCGGCCAGCAGGGTCAGCACGCCGGTCTTCTCCAGCGCCTCGACCAGCACGAACAGGCCCGCCACCAGTGGCAGCACCGCCCAGGACACGTCCTTGACCACCTCGACCAGGCCGCCACGGTTGAGCGCCACCACCAGCAGGGTCGTGGCGAGGCCGGCCACGAAGGTCGGCAGGCCGAGCTCGATGCCGGCGGCCGAGGCCCCGATCAGCGCCCCCGCGGTGGCGATGATGCCGAGTCCCGCGACCTTGCCGCCGAGGCCGAGGCTCACGGTCTCGACGTCGGTCTTGATGCTCTGGCCCTTGAGCCGGCTGTTCTGGGTCAGCCGCAGCACCGCGTAGGTGGCGACGATCGCCAGCGCCGATGGCAGCGCGAAGGTGGCCAGCCACTGGCCGAGCGGCGGCATGTCGGTGGCGAACACCACGAGGTTGGCCGGGTTCGAGATCGGCAGCACGAAGCTCGCCGCGTTGGCGATGAAGGCGCAGATGAACAGGTAGGGCAGGGGTTCCGCGTCGGCGGCCTTGGCGGCGGCGTAGACCGCGGGCGTCAGCACCACCGCGCAGGCATCGTTGGAGAGGAACACCGTCACCACGGTGCCGACGAGGTAGATCAGCAGGAACAGCCGGGTCGGCGAGCCCTTGGCGGCGCGCACGGCGAGGCCGGCGAGCCAATCGAACAGCCCTTCCTTCCGGGCGATCTCGGCCAGCAGCATCATGCCGACGAGGAACAGGTAGACGTCGGTGCCCTTCGAGACGCCGTCGAGGGCGACCTGCCAGGGCAGCAGGCCGAGAACGACCAGCAGGGCGGCGCCGAGCACCGCCCAGATCGCCTCCGGCCACGAGAACGGGCGCACGATCACGCCCAGGGTCGCGAGCGCGGCGATGCCCCAGGTCGCCAAATTCGGTGTCAGGCTCAATCCAGCGAACACGTCTAACTATCTCCCCCCGGAGGCGTGGCGAGGCTCACCACTCTGCGACGAACACCACTTGGTCAGGGTCACCACTTGCGGCCGTAGCGGTTCGGTCCGAGCTGATCGCCGCGGATTCCCTTCCGGACCCAGCTCTGGATCCGGCCCGCGTCGCCACCAGGCTTTTCCGGCATCGGCGGCGCGGCCGCATTGTCCGAGACTGCGATCACCGGCTCGATCACGTCGGTGTCGACGTAGTCCGGGCCGTGCCCGGGCCAGCATTCATGCACCGCCTCGACCTGGATGCTGCGTCCGCCTCCGTCCCAGGACAGCGACGCCTCGTAGCAGCGCGCGCCCTCCGCGCGGTGCATCAGGATCCACGGGCCTGTATCGACCCGGCAATGGACGTAGCGCGGCGGTGCGTCCGAGAGCACGACGGCCCGGACGGTGATCCGCCCGTCGGCGTCGAGCGCCATGCCGCACGTCACATCCGTCGTCGGCAGCGTGGCGACGCGGCGGTCGGCCGGGCTTGTGATCAGCACGAACGGCGCGGTCCGGTCGAGGGCGCGGAACCGCCAGCTCGTCACCGGCCCATCGATCGCCGCGACCGCGTAACCGACCGAGCCGTCCTCGTTCTGCCCGACCGAGCGGGCGGCGGCGTAGAGGGTCCGGCCGTCCGGGGCGAGTTCGTTGTAGTGGGTGTGGCCCATCTCCACGAGGCGGACCCGTGTCGCCCAGAACAGGCCGCCGATGTCGAGGCGGTCGTCCGGCTCGCGCAGGTCGTCCGGGTAGGCGTGCATGAACACGGCGCAGGGAATCTTCTTGTCGGCTGCGTCGGTGAGCTGATCGCTCAGCCATTGGGTCTGGCAACCGCCGAGCCGAAAATCCAGACCGATGCCTTTCCGGCCGAAGCCGGGGCTGACCATGTCGACGAACAGGCAGCGCACGCCCTGGATGTCGGCGGCGGCGCAGTAATGCGAGATCGGCAGGACCGGCCACGTCTCGGGACAGCCGGATGGCGGCTGTTCCAGCTCCCAGGTGATCGGCTCCGGCAACCGGGCACCCAGGCTCGCCGCAAAGGCATGGAACGCGTCCATCCGCCCGTGCTGGCGGTCGTGGTCGCCCGGGATCAATCGCAGCGGTAGGTGCGGATGCCGGTCCAGCGCGTCCTTCAGGATGCGGTATTCCGCGGCAAAGCCGTTCTCGGCCAAATCCCCCGGCAGGTAGACGAAGTCGAACAGGTCCTGGGGGGCGATCGCCGCGATCTGATCGAGGATCGCGGCGAGGTCGCGGGCATTCTGCGCGTCGGGATCCTGCAGGTGCAAGTCGCCGACATGCAGGAAGACGAGCGGCTCGCGCGCAGGCACGGCCTGGTGGTCGGGGGCGGACATCGGAGGTTCCCGTCGGCGGTTCAGACGGCCGCCGGCACGGCCGGCGGAAGGCCGGAGCCGCTATCCGGTGTGCCGCTCGCGGCTTCCCCGCCCCGGGTCTCGGGCATCAGCGTCAGGTAGAGGACGAAGCCGAGCCCGGCGATCGCGGCCAGCGCCAGGAAGGCGGTGGAATAGCCGGCCGACACGATGATCAGTCCGGCCAGCGTCGCGCTCACCGAGGCGCCGACCCCCTGGGCCGTCGCCACCGCCCCCTGGGCGGCGTTGAACCGCCCGGCACCCCGCGTCAGGTCGGCCACGACGATCGGGAACAGCGCGCCGTAGATGCCGGCCCCGACCCCATCGAGGAGCTGGACGCCGACGAGCCAGAACGGGTTGTCCGAGAACGTGTAAAGCACGCCGCGCAAAGCCAGCACGCCGAAGGCCGCCAGGAAGATCGGCTTGCGCCCGATGATGTCGGCCCGGGCGCCGACGAATACCGCCACCGGCACCATCACGCATTGCGCGGCGACGATGCACACGGCGATCAGAGACGTCGCGTGGTCCTTTCCGGAGAGGTGGGTGAGCAGCTGCCCGACCGAGGTCAGCATCGCGGCGTTGGACAGGTGGAAGATCGCGCAGAGCACGGCGAACAGCATCAGCGGCTTGTTCTGAAGCAGCGTCTTCAGGCCGGAGGGCTGCTCGTCCGCCTTAGCTTCCGCCTCGGTCATGCCGCGGGCGAGGTCGTCGTCGATGGCATCGGCCGGGACCAGCAGCATGGCGCCGATCGAGAGCGCGGCCAGCACGCCCATCAGCCAGAACACCACGATCGGACCGAAGAAGTAGGCCAAGCCGCCGGCGATGGCCGCGGAGGCAGCGTTGCCGGCATGGTTGAAGCCTTCGTTGCGGCCGATCCGCTTGGCGAACATCTTCGGGCCGACGACGCCGAGCGTGATCGCGGCCAGCGCCGGCGGGAAGATGGTGCCGGCCACGTGAGCGATCGATTGCGTGGCGGTCACGAGGTAGAAGTTCGCGATGAATGGCAGGATCAGGCAGCTCGCCGTGACCGCGATGGCACCGCCGATCACGATCGCCCGCTTGTGGTTGGTCGCGTCGATCAGCGCTCCGGCCGGCGTCTGCGCCACGAGGCCCAGGATGCCCGCGATGGTCATCACAAGGCCGGTGGTGGCCTCGTTCCAACCCTGGTCCGGCCCCCGGACTGCGATCAGGTAGATCGCCAGATAGGGCCCGAGCCCGTCGCGCACGTCGGCGAGGAAGAAGTTGAGGGCGTCGAGGCCGCGCAACGCCTTGGTGGAGGGAGTCCGGACGGTCGCGCCGCGCGCCGCCGCTCCGGTATCGGTCCTGTCCATCCTGATCCTGGCCCCCGCCCGAATGCCGCCGCGGCCGGACCCGGTCGGGGACGGCACGTGACGAGCTTGACGCCCGCTTAATCCATCTGTTCCCTGTAATTGTTCGAGAAGACTCGTTCGGGGACGATTCTCAGGCCTGTGAGTGGTTTACCCACCCTCGGCCTCGCCGGATGCGTCGGGATTCGCGACATCAACCGTCGCTTCTGCCGACAGGTCTGTCTCCGGAGTGGCGAGCCCGTAGCGCTCGATCTTGGCGTAGAGGAGCTGGCGCTGGATGCCGAGGCGGCGAGCGGCCCGGGCTCGGTTTCCGTCCGCTTCGCGAAGCGCCACGGCGATCATGGTCCGCTCCAGGCGGGCGACGGCGCCGGGTAGATCGCCCGCGAGCCAGTCCGCCGGCCATCCCCCCGGGACGCCGACACCTTCGGAGAGCTGCGCGGGACGCGCCGTCGGGAGGTCGATCGCGTCGGCCGCGATCACCCCGCAGCGTACCAGCACTGCGGCGCGTTCGACGGTGTTGCGCAATTCGCGGACGTTGCCCGGCCAGCCATAGGCCAGCAGCCGTGAGGCGGCGCCCGCGCTCAGCCGCTTGCCCGATGGACCCAGGAAGTGCTCGGCGAGCGGCACGATGTCGGCCAGGCGCTCGCGCAGGGGCGGCAGCAGGATCGGCACGACGTTCAGGCGGTAATAGAGGTCGGCCCGGAACCGGCCCTGGTCCACCAGCAGCGGCAGGTCGCGGTGCGTCGCGGCGATCAGGCGGACGTCGACGCGTCCCGACCGGCCGCCGAGCGGCGTGACCATGCGGTCCTGGATCACCCGCAGGATCTTGGCCTGCATCGGCGGGGGCATGTCGCCGATCTCGTCGAGGAACAGCGTGCCGCCTTCGGCCTGGTGGAAGGCGCCGGCCCGGTCGCCGACCGCGCCCGTGAAGGCGCCGCGGACATGGCCGAACAGCTCGCTTTCCAGCAGGTCGGGCGGGATCGCGGCACAGTTGACCGGCACGAAAGGCCGTCCCCGGCGGGCGGAATAAGCGTGCAGCGCGCGCGCCACCTCCTCCTTGCCGGTCCCGGTCTCGCCCTGGATCAGCACCGTCGAGGCGGTGTCGGCGACGAGCCCGATCGTCTTCTGGACCCGGCGCATGCCGGAACTCGAGCCGATCAGGCCGCCCTCGGGATCGCCGTCGTCTGGATCCGGCCTGACGCTCGACAGCATCGCATCGAGGGCGGCGGCGAGGTCGGAGCGTCCGACCGGCTTGGTCAGGTGGTCGTGGGCACCGAGGCGCATCGCCTCGATCGTGTTGGCCGGGCTCGCGAAAGCGGTGAGCACCGTCACGGGCGGCCGGGCCGGCAGGGCGCAGATCCGCGCCAGGGTCGCCATGCCGTCGAGGTCGCCCGGCATCCGCAGGTCGAGCAGCACGGCCGAGACCGTCTCCTTCCCCAGAAGAAGCGCCAGGGCCTCCGCCCCGGAGGCTGCCGGCAGGGGGCGGTGGCCGAGATCGGCCACGGTCTCGGCCAGCCCCTCGCGCAGGGCGGAATCGTCGTCCACGATCAGGATGGTCGCCATGGCAGGTCCAGCACGAAGGTGGTCTCGGGCGCGCCATCGATCAGCCTGACGGCGCCGCGATGCGCCAGGGCGATCTCACGCACGATTGCGAGACCGAGGCCGGTCCCGTCCGGCCGTCCGGTCACGAACGGCTCGAACAGCCCGGGGCGGATTTCGGGATCGATGCCGGGGCCGGTGTCGCTCACGCGCAGGTGCAGGCGTACCACGCCCGCGACCGTCACCCGCTCGGCGGCAAGACGGACCCGGCCCCCCGGGGGCGTGTGCTGGAGGGCGTTGAGCAGCAGGTTGTCCAGCGCGCGGGCGATCTGGGCGCCGTCGATCTGCGGCCGGTCCGCTCCGGGCAACGCGTCCCCCGCGATCGCGATCCGCACGGCCCGGGCGCTCGCCAGATCTTCGTGCAGGCGCGCGCAATCGGCGAGCAACGCGGCGATATCGGTGGGGCTGCGGGTGAGCGTGCGGGCCTGGGTGAGGTTCAGGAGGTCGCGCAGCAGGTGATCGACCCGGGCGATCTGGCCGAGCACGCTCTCCAGGGCCACCGTGGCGCGTTCCGGATTGCCGCTGGCCAGGGCGTTCTCAGCCTTGAGCCGCATCGCCGCGATCGGGTTGCGGATCTCGTGGGCGATGCTGGCCGCGAGGCGCCCCACGGCCGCCAGGCTCAGCGCGGTGAGGATGGCCTGCCCGGCCGAGGTCGCCTGCAGGAAGCCCCCGGGCGCTGGATAGAGGCGGCTCTCGGCGTCCGTGACCGAGACCGGCTCGGCCTCCATCAGGCGCTCGCCGTGGAGCGACAGCCGGACGAGGCCCAGGCCCGGCAGATCGCCGCCTCGCGGGTGCCGGTGGCGATCGGCGTGGCCTGCGATACCGGCACCTTCGCGAGGGACGCGGCGACGCTCACGGCCGGCGGGTTCCAGCTCGAATCGGTGACGCCGGTCGATCAGTTCCGGCATTCGGACCATGTCGAGATGGTCGGCGTGTTCCGCCGCGAGGCCCCGCGCCGCCGCTGAGGCGCGCAAGATCGGGAGGCTTGCGGCGCGGAGGCTGCGCATCGAAGACTTGCGCAGTGAAGACTTTCAGATTGCAGGCTTGCAACTTGCTGTAGATTCTGACCTTCTCACGATGACTGGAGGTGTCATGACCGCAGCCTCGATCCGCCTGTTCGCCTTCGCAGCGCTGAGCCTCGCCGCGCTGAGCCTCGTCTTGCCGGCCACGCTGGCGGCTCAGCCGCGCGCCCCCGATGAGACCGGCACCGGCGGAGGGCCGCGATCGACGATCACGGCGCCGAACACCAACAGCCTGGGCGTGACGAAGCCGCCGGGTACGTCGCTGGGCGCGGGCGAGGTCCCGTCACGGCGGGAGCAGCGGCGCGAGCGCGCCCTGACCGACAAGATCGAGGACAGCGTCTGCGAAGGCTGCAACTGACCTTCTGGCCTGACGACACCGCAGTGTCGATGCGGGCCGCGATGTCACGGAAGCGTCAGAAAACAACGCCACACCCACGGCACAGCTTGCGCTTGGAGCCGCCGTGCCGGATGCGGATCGGACCCGGCGCCGCCCAGTGACCGTTTTGCACCCGAGACACCGTCGTGATTTTCATCCACCAGCCCTCGACCGGCGCCGGATCCTCGCTGCTTGAGCGCCGAATCGTCGATCTCCAGGACACGATCCCCGAGGACACCGTCTGGCTCGACCTGATCCGCCCGAGCCGCGAGGAGGAACTCAAGGTCGAGGCCTTCGCGGGCATCGAGGTGCCGACCCGCGAGGAGATGAAGGACATCGAACCGTCGGAGCTGCTCTACGTCGAGGAGGGCGCCCGCTACATGACCGGGCGCGTGCTCTCGAAGGTCAGCGATGCCGAGGAGCCGGGGCTGGCCGGCATCACCTTCATCCTGCGCGGCAGCCGGCTCGTGACCGTGCGCCACGAGGAGCCGCAGGCCTTCCGGATGTACACCCAGCGGGCCGGCCGCACGACCGGGAACGGCAGCGCCTCCGCGGTCTCCGGCGAGGCCATCCTGGCTGGGCTGATCGAGGCGGTGATCGACCGGGCCGCGGACGTGCTCCAGCTCCAGGGCGAGCGGATCGACCGATTGTCGGGCAAGATCTTCGAAGTGCAGGACGACCCGTCCGCCCGCAACACCGCCCTCCAGGATACCCTGCGGGCGCTCGGACGCCATGGTGACCTGATCTCGAAGCAGCGCGAGAGCCTGGTCTCGATGGAGCGGATCCTGCTTTCGCTGTCGGCGACCTATCGGACCAACAAGGCGCCCCGCGACCTCCGAGAGGATGTCCGCTCGACCCTGCGCGATCTTCAATCGCTGGAAGAGCACGCGACCTTCCTGTCCACAAAAATTCAATTTCTGCTCGATGCGACGCTCGGCCTAGTCAACCTTGAGCAGAACAACATCATCAAGCTGTTCTCGGTCATGGCCGTCGTATTCATGCCGCCGACGCTGATCGCCTCGATCTATGGCATGAATTTCAAGTCGATGCCGGAACTAGAACTGCCGTTCGGCTACCCCATGGCCGTGGTGATGATGTTCGTTGCCGCCATCCTGCCCTACGTTTTCTTTCGCTGGAAGAAGTGGCTTTAGTCGCGAATATTCTCCAGCCGCAGATAAAACGTTAAGAGATATCCTGGAGATCATCGCACCCGGAAGCGCGGCTGGCCGCGACGACGGAAGCCCCGATGCGATTCTCTCTGAAGACCGTCCTCTGCGGAGCCATCGGCCTGCTGGCCCTCGCGGCTGCGGGCCAGGGGGTCGTCAGCGTCGTCCGCTTGTCCGAGATCGAGCAGGACGCCAAGGAGGTTTCGCAGGTCTGGCTGCCGGCCCAGAACGAGGCCGAGGCCATCGGCATGGCGGTGCGCGACGTGCGGCTGAAGCTGTACCGGCTGGTCGCTGGATCACCTGACTTCGCGACCCTCGACAAGAACCAGACCGCGCTGACCGACGGCCTCGGGGCGTTGTCCGAACTGCGCCAGACCTACCAGAACCGCCTCGCGACCCCGAAGGCGCGCGAGACCTACGAGCGGTTCACCGGCGCCTGGAATGCCTACCAGAACATCCAGCTCCAGGTGGTCGAGCTGATGATCGCCGGCGACAGGGACGGCGCCCTCAAGCGCGTCCTCGACCCGGAGACGGGCGCCCAGAACGATGCGGCGGTCGGCAGCCTCACCGAGGCGATCGCGCTGGCCCGGTCGCAGACCGACGGGAACGTCGCCGCCACCGCCGACAACGCGACCTCGGCCAAACGCACCGCCCTGGTCGCCACGGCGGTGGCGCTGGCGGTCGCGGCGGCGG
>NZ_VRVD01000310.1:0-5365 GCF_008040015.1 Methylobacterium sp. WL18
ATGCGGTACTCCGCGCGGTAGGGCGCGCCGGTGGTCCGGGCGGCCTCCCAGGCGGCCAGGGCGGCCCGGCGGTCGTCGGGATGCAGCGCGTCGAGCCAGCCGAGCCCGGCCATCTCGGTGGCCGTCTGCCCGGTCAGGCGGTCCCAGCCGGCCGCCATCTCGATCTCCCCGGCGGGATGGGCCGACCAGGTCGCGGCGGTGATCGCGCGCAGCACGCCGGTCTGGCGACCCTGCATCCAGGCCGCGATCTGCCGGGCCTCGTGCGTCGCCGTCGTGTCGAGCAGGACGCCGTCCGTGCGCGCGGGCCGCGCATCGGGCCCGAGCACCACGTCCGTCTTCAGGGCGACCCACCGGACCGTCTGGTCGGGCCGGATGATCCGGAATTCCCGTTCGACCGCATGGCCGAGCTGGATCAGGTCCCAAAGGTCAGCCTGGGCGGCCTGGTCGTCGGGATGGATCAGCCGGCGGCACAGGCTGCGCAGGTCGTCCGCGGGCGGAAGCCCGGTCACCCGGTGGAATCCCTGGGAGCCCCAAAGCCGGCGGGTCGCGATCTCGATCGACCAGAAGCCGACCCCGCCGCGCTCCTCGACCAGCTTCAGCATCTGGTAAGACGAGAGCGGAATTTCCTCTGCAATATTATCATTATCGAACGCCGAAACAGGATCATGCTTCATCTAAAATGACTCAAAATCAGCATCTAACGATCAGATCAGGCCCTATAAAGATCTATATTTAGTGCGCGACGATGCCCGCCGAACAGTATTCCATTCCCGGATCTTGTAACGCAGCCGCGACCTTCTCCGCTAGCTCAAGCTGAGCATTGCTTCGCTGCGGTGCCGGCATGACCCCGGGCGCCCCATCCCGTGAGGTCCGGGCGGTCGGCTCGGGCGCCAGCGGCCGACGGGCCGTCTACTTAAAGTTCTTGATCGCGTCCAGGCCATCGCAGTCTCCGCGAGTGATCCGCAGCGGTCCAGGGACCCGTTGGCTAAATGAACCGATTCTGATCAAGACCAGTGCGTCGAGTAAAATTTAAGGAATTCGCTGAGCAGATTTCATTCAGAAAAAACCTTGTGGCTCGACGCATTTTGGATAAGAATTATGATCTCATTAGTTTATGTATGTCACATTCTATTCACATGATCAGGAACTAAATCAAATTGTAGTTTATAACAGCAAACAACATCTCGGCTCGGCCCGAAAACCAGCACACCCGTCACATGCCGATCTGAATACCAACACACCGGCTCCTCCCGAGGACCGGGAAACCCTTTGACCCCGATACCAAGGCGTCGACACATGGCTCTCGCGAAGAAATCCGCCATCCACTCCATCCCGGCCGCGACCGCCCCCCGGGAGAGCGTGTCGGCCTCCCCGGGTCGATCGCACCTCGTCGCCGAGGCGGAGAAGCGCAAGGCCCGGACCTTCGCGCGCCAGCAGAAGGCCGCCGAGCGGATCGCCTCGGCCACCGCCGAGCTGTCCAGCGGGATCGCCGAGGCGGCGGCCGCGGCCGAGGAGCTGCGCAAGGCCTCCGAGCAGATCGGCGTCGGCGCCGAGGAGGCCGCGGGCGCCGCCCAGGAGACCATGAAGGCGGTGAACCAGGGCGGGGTCCTGATCCAGGCCGCCAAGGAGAACGCCACCAACTCGCTGCGCAAGACCGAGGCCCTGTCCGGTCTCGTGGTCGAGACCGCCGCGCAGATCGGCGCGTCGGTCGCGGCCATCGTCAAGGCCTCCGAGCGCCAGGAGGCCTCGGTGAAGCTGGTCGAGGAGCTCGACCGGCAGGCCAGCGCCATCGGCGAGATCGTGAAGGCGGTCGCCCGGATCGCCGACCAGACCAACCTGCTGGCGCTGAACGCCGCCATCGAGGCGGCCCGGGCCGGCCAGCACGGCAAGGGCTTCGCGGTGGTCGCCGACGAGGTGCGCACCCTGGCCGAGACCAGCGAAAAATCCGCCCGCGACATCCAGGCGCTCGTGGCGCAGATCCAGGCCGACGTGAAGGTCGCGGCCGACGGGATCAGCCAGTCGGCGACCTCGGCCCGCTCCCAGGTCGAGACCGGCCGGGCGGTCAGCGGCCAGCTCGCGCGGGTCCGCACCGACATGGCCGAGATCATCGAGAGCTGCAACGAGCTGGCCAGCGCCGCCGAGGAATCGGCCACCGCGGCCACGGAGGCGCAGAAGGGCGCGGAGATCATCGCGGCCGCGGCCGAGGAGCAGAGCGCGGCCTGTCAGGAGGCCAGCAAGATGGTCGAGCAGCAGACCACGGCCCTGTCGCAGAGCGAGGACGCCGCCCAGGAGCTGTCCGGCCTGGCCGAGGAGCTGAAGAACAGCACCAACATCGGCAAGAGCGCCGAGGAGGTCGCCTCCGCGGCGGAAGAGCTGTCCAGCGCCGTCGAGGAGATCAACCGCGCCGCCGGACAGGTCACGATCGCCCTCGACGAGATCACCAAGGGGGCGCAGCAGCAATCGGCCGCGACCCAGCAATCCTCGGCGGCGATCGCGCAGATCGAGCGGCGCGCCCAGGTGACCCAGACCCTGGCGGCCGCCGCCGTGGAGAAGGCGCAGGTGATCTCGGAGTCGCTGGCCGAGAACAAGACCCTGGTCGACGCGATGATGGAGGGCCTGCAGCAATCCGTCGAGGCGGGCCGCGTCAGCCGCGATCAGGTCGCCGCCCTGGAGCAGGTCAGCCGGCGCATCGACAAGATCGTGGACGCGATCACCACGGTCTCGATCCAGACCAACATGCTGGCGGTCAACGGCTCGGTCGAGGCGGCCCGCGCCGGCGAGTTCGGCAAGGGGTTCGCCGTCGTCTCGACGGACATCCGCAACCTCGCCCGGGATTCCGCCGAGAACGCCGAGCGGATCAAGGACACGGTCAAGGCCATCCAGGACACGATCGTGTTCGTGCGCGGCGATATCCAGGAGATCGCCGACGGAGCCGCCAGCGAGGTCGAGAAGAGCGGCGCCATCTCCCGCAACTTCGACACCGTGATCAAGGACATGGCCGAGGTGCTGGGCGGCAACCGGGAGATCCTGACCGGCGCCGACGGCATCACCCGCATGGTCCGTGAGGTCCAGACCGCGATCGAGCAGGTCGCCGCCGCGGCCCAGCAGGCGGCGCGGACCTCCGCCGAGGCCGGGATCGCCGCCAGCGAGCAGGGCAAGGGCGCCGAGCAGCTCGCCGCCGCGATCGAGGAGATCGCCTCGCTCGCCGACGAGCTCCAGGCCGCCTGAGCCGAACCGCCCGGGGAGCGAGAGACCGACCATGGCAAACGCAGCAGCTCAGGCGGTGCAGGCGCTGGATTCCGGGTTCACGCCCGATCTGGCCGACGCCGCCGCGCGGCCCGAACTGGCGGAGGGCCGCAGCGAGGCCCGTCAGTTCGTGATCTTCCACGTCGAGACGGAGATGTTCGCCGTCGCGCTGGCCGACGTGCAGGAGATCATCCGGATCCCCGAGGTGGTGCGGGTGCCATTCAGCCCCCCCTCGCTGCTGGGGCTGGCCAACCTGCGCGGCACGGTCCTGCCGGTCCTCAA
Organism: Methylobacterium sp. WL18; assembly: GCF_008040015.1. Lineage (NCBI taxonomy): Bacteria > Pseudomonadati > Pseudomonadota > Alphaproteobacteria > Hyphomicrobiales > Methylobacteriaceae > Methylobacterium > Methylobacterium sp. WL18. The sequence continues at coordinate 3,529 of NZ_VRVD01000310.1, forward strand.
CCTCCGGGACGTGTTCGCCTTCCCGCCGGTGCTGAACGACGACGCCACCCGGGTGGTGGTGCTCGACCAGGGCAATCCGATCGGCCTCGTGGTCGACCGGATGGCCAACGTCGTGACCGTCGATCCCGACCGGATCGAGCCGACCTCGGCGATCGAGGGCAGCGTCGACACCAGCCTCCTGACCGGGATGATCAAGGGCGAGGACGGCCGGTCCATGGTGATGATCCTGGACGCGGCCCAGCTGGTGAGCCGCGAGTTCAGCCAGATCGCCACAAAGGTCCGCCGGGCCGCCGGCCAGGTGCAGGCCGCCGACGCGGCTTCGTCCGCCCGGGCCGAGGTCGAGGCCGACGAGGACCAGCTCGTGAGCTTCGAGGTGGCGGGGCAGGAATACGCCTTCCCGATCGAGCGGGTGCAGGAGATCGTGCAGCTGCCCGAGCGCCTCACCCACGTCCCGAACGCGCCCGCCCACGTGCTCGGGGTGATCACCCTGCGCAACCGCCTGCTGCCGCTCGTGTCGTTACGCGAGATGTTCGGCCTGCAGGCCAAGGAATTCAGCGAGACCAACAAGGTCGTGGTGGTGTCGCTGGGCGAGGGCGGCACCCTGTCGGTCGGCGTCGTGATGGACAGCGTCAAGGAGGTGCTGCGGGTCAGCCGCAACCTCGTCGAGGCGATGCCGGCCCTGCTGTCCCAGGACGGCGGCATGGACGAGATCCAGGCGATCTGCCGGCTGCAGGAGGGACGGCGGCTGGTCTCCGTCCTGTCGGTCGAGAAGATGTTCGACACCACCGAGCTGCGCAAGCTCGCCGCCACGGAGAACGAGGGCATGAGCGCCGACGGACGACAGGACGGGGACGAGCGCCAGGACGCCGCCGACGAGGAGCAGTTCGTGGTGTTCCGCCTGATGGGCGAGGAATACGGCGTGCCGATCGAGGCCGTGCAGGAGATCGTCCGGGTGCCGGACGAGCTGACCCGGATCCCGAAGGCGCCGTCCTTCGTGGAGGGGGTGATCAACCTGCGCGGCATCGTGCTGCCGGTGGTGGACCAGCGCCGCCGCTTCAACCTCGCCGAGGCGGAGCGCAACGACCGCCAGCGGATCATGGTCTTCACCGTCCGCGGCGTCCAGACCGGCTTCATCGTCGATTCGGTCTCGGAGGTGATGCGGATCTCGGCCAAGGCGATCGGCGAGGCGCCCAACCTGTCGGACGCGCAGACGCGCCTGATCCGCCGGGTCGCCAACCTGGAGAGCCAGAAGCGCATGGTGCTGCTGCTCGACACGATGCAGCTCCTGGACACCCAGGAAGCCGCCGCCGTCCGGCTCAGCACCCATTGAGCGCGGGTCCGGGCCCCGGCCCGGCCCGACGCCCCCTCATTCCGTCACCCTGGCGAGACCCCGCATGATCCGAGCCCTCGTGGCCGATGATTCCGCGTTGATGCGCAGGCACCTCACGCAGCTCCTCGAGTCGGCGGGCGGCTTCACGGTCCAGACGGCCCGCAACGGCGTCGAGGTCCTGGAGGCGCTGCGGACCTTCGATCCGCACGTGATCACCCTCGACGTCAACATGCCCGAGATGGACGGGATCACCTGCCTGTCGCGGATCATGAGCGAGGATCCGCGGCCGGTGGTGATGGTCTCGTCGCTGACCGAGCAAGGTGCCGAGACGACCCTGCAGGCGCTGAGCCTCGGGGCGGTGGACTTCGTGCAGAAGCCCGGCGGCACGATCTCCCTGTCGATCGACCGGATCCACCGCGAACTCCTGATGAAGATCCGCAGCGCCGCGACCACCCGGGTCCGCCGCAGCACCGGCCTGCGCGGGCGCCTGGCCGCCCAGCGCCAACG
>NZ_VRVD01000311.1:0-5364 GCF_008040015.1 Methylobacterium sp. WL18
GCCGACAGCGGCGTGCCGGCCGACGGCCCCGGCCGGGCTCGCTACGCCGCCGAGGCCGTGGCCATCCCAGATTCGTTCTGAGCGCGTCAGCCGCTCAGAACAGCGCGACCAGCGCCACGCCGGCTATCATCAGGACGGCGCCCAGCATCCGCCAGAGGCTTGCCGGATGCACCGCGAAGCCGACCCAGCCGTAATGGTCGAGCACGATCGAGGCGACCACGCCCACGGTGACGATGATGCCGAGGAAGGACGCGGCGCCGATGGCCGGCGACGCGTAGAGTTGGGCGAGGATCAGCAGGATGCTGAGGAACCCGCCGAGCCAGGCCCACCAGGGCACCTGCGCCCATTGCTGCCCGCTCGGGATCTCGAGCTTGCCGACGGCGAGGCCGCCCACCAAGAGGGCGGACGTACTGACGAGCAGCGTCAGCAGCGCGGCCGTGATCGGCAGGCCGAGGGATTTCGAGAGCGTCGCGTTCTGGCCGGGCTGGATCGCATTCGCGAGGCCGGCGAGGATGGTGAGTCCGTAGAGATACCACATGCTCCGCTAGCTCTTGGACCTGCGGCCAAGATCCGCCGCCCGCCCGCGCATTTTTGACGCGCCGGCCGCGGCCGGCTGTGCGGCCCCGCCGATCGCCGCGGGGCCGGCGCGGATCTAGGGCGTGACCGGCAGGCGACCGATCACGAATCCGGACGCGTCGCGCACGATCAGGGTCCAGGCCGCGTCGGGATCTGCGGCGGCCAACTCGGCGGCCATCTCCCGGATCACGCTCCGGGCTTCCTCCAGGGCCGCATCCGGACTGGCAGCCTCGACGCCGTCCTCGTCGCGGATCGCCTCGGCGCCGTTCTCGATGTCGAAGTAGAAGCGCTCGGGCATCTGGCAGGTCCCCCAGATCGAATCCCCCGCAAGGGTCCATGAATTCGGCTACGTAGTGCGTAACGGCACAGCAGCATTCAAAAACAACGATAAACCTTAAAATATCTCAAACCTGAATTGGCTGCGCGAGTTGCAATTATGTCGAGATTTTGGCGAGACGATCCACTAAAGCTATTGGCGATCGCCTTCCGAACCAAGGCCCTAAGGCCCGCTGAGGTGGCGCTCCTTCCTTGGGGCACTTGCCATGTCGACGTGTAACAAACCGGACTCGGCCAAGAAAACCGAGGCACCGTCGGACAGCAAAGATCAGTTGCGCAACCACATCCGGCGCGTGTTGTTGTGTATCAAGACCCGGTCGGCGCAGAAGTAGTTGCTGCGCCGCCGCGCAGGGTACGATCGACCATCCGGCACACGACCTCGGCGCGACGAGGCCCGGACCGGGTCCGGCCGCGACGCTTTGCGGCATAACCTGCACGCCTGTCGGCGGCCCGCTGTGGCGCCCCTGCGCTGGCGCGGCCCGCCGGCAGACGGCATCGTCGCGTCATGGTGAAGCCCGGAACCCCGACCTGCGAAGTCTCCGTCGAAGGGGCCTGGGTGGCCATGACGGTCGACGAGGCGCAAGCGCGCCATCGCGACGCCCTCAAGCGCTGCCCGGCCTGCTTCGGACGCCTGATGATTCAGGGCGGCTACACGGCGGTGCGGCGCGCCTCGCCGTCACATTTCCGCGTCCACGATGGCTGCCCGCTGATCCCGCGACATTACAAGGGCGCGCCATCCCGCCACCCGGCGGCGATCAGCTAGAGCGCTCTCCGACGAAGTGGCTCCGGTTCGTCGCAACAGAGCGCGTCAAAACAAGAGCTTAGAGCCGTGCCCGACCCAATGTGGTCGAGCACGGCTCTAGACGAGGATCTGAGGCTTTTTCCGCTGAAGCCGGCCCGGTGCTCGGCGCATCGGGGGCGCCGAAGATCCACGACCTTTCGAGATCGAGGCTCAGCGCTGGACCGCCTCGATGTCGTCCTCGAAGATCGAATCAGGCTGGCAGGCGTGCCAGTCCTTCTTCTCGTCGCTCTGCCCTTTGCGGCCCCAGCAATAGCCGGCCTGAGCCAGGCGTCCGCTCAGCCGGTCCCGGAGCCGGCACTGCTCCCGGATCACGGCAGGATCGCCGGATCCCTCGCATCCGAGCGCGGCCTTCGCCTCCGCTGTCAGCAGCTCGGGCACCGTGGGCGGCTGTTGCTGCGCGAGCGCAACCCCGGCAGCCATGACGAGGGTGAGGGCGGCGAGGGCGGTGCGCATTCCGGCACGATACAGGCAGGCGCAGTTCTGTCGAGACGACGATCGCGGCGTGCGGGCGCCGCGGCTGGTCCGCGTGCGAGGGCGCGGTGATCACGGGGGTTCGCATCTCGCAGGTTCGCCGCCCGTGGCGGACGCTATCGTCCGCGCAGGAAAAAGAACCAGATCAGGATGAGGACGGGGATCGGCACCCCGATCAGCCACAGCAGACCACCCGTCAGCATCGCGCTCTCCCTGAACTCTCCCAAGAGCAACCCCGTGCGGAGCGGGACCGTTCCGGGATGCCGGCGGAGCGGCCCGCGCCCGGTCGTCAGAAGGTCGCGACCAGCGCCACGCCGACGACCATCAGGAGGCCGCCGAGGATGCGCCACAGGCCGGCGGGATGCGTCTCGAAGCCGACCCAGCCGAAATGGTCCAGCACGATCGAGGTGACCACCCCCGAGGTGACGAGAAGGCCGAGGAACGGCGCGGCCCCGATCTGCCGCGCCACGATGAACTGCGCCAGGATGATGCAGCCGCCCAGGATGCCGCCGAACCACGCCCACCAGGGCATCGCCATAACCTGGTCCGCCGTGGGCCAGGTGAGCCTGCCGGAGAGGAGGCCGACCACGAGGATGCAGGTGGCGGTCCCGGCCGCCACCACGAGCCCCGCGGTCAGCGATTCGGCCAGCCCTTTGGAGAGCGCCCCGTTCTGCCCGGCCTGGACGGCGTTGGCGACGCCTGCCAGCAGCACGAAGCCGTAGAGGTACCACATGGCTGAGATCCCGATCTGTGACGGCGGGTCGGCGAAGCGGTCGGGGCTGCGGCGGCGCACCACCGCGGTCGGCGACCTCTCATCCTGCCGCGACGACCGCGCGGAGCCGGTCCGACGGGGTGTCGGATGCGTGTCAGGCCGCCCCGTCGGCCTGCGGTCCGGCGGCGTCCATGCGGTCGGCCAACTCCTGGACGACCTCGTGAACGAGGGGCGGCCAGGGCACGTTGTTGTGCTGAAGGAGCCGCGCCGCACCCACCAGCGCGGCGAGCTGATCGCCCGAGATCGAGCGCCCCATGATCTACGAGGCCAGCATCTGCTCCGCCAGGGCCGTCGAGAGGCGCAGAACCTCCGGCATCCGGGCTGCCTGGGGATCGGAATCCGGGATGGAATGCGCGTCGGGGTCTCTGTCGGTCATGTCAGCCCCCCTTCGCCTCCCAATCGCGCTACCGGGATGAATACGGGTTCGGAAGCAGGCATGTTCCATCGCCGATCGGTGGCGTTGCCCGAGGGCATGACAATCGGGCCGGGATCGAAAGCAGATGTTGCCGAATAGTCGACGTTTTCAGGCCGAATACCGGCGATCGACCGGCCCCCGGCCCGGTCGGCGCGGTTGTTCTCGGCTGCGACCCACCGTGCGGGCGACGGCGGGCGTCCGTTGAAGCGGGGACGGTGGGGCCGACCCGCCGCTCCCGGGTCTCGGGGGGGACCGATAGGTCCTATTTGGTGATCCGTACCGAGACCGGATCGCTGCCCGGAAAGCTCTCTTCCAGCGCCTCGTCGAGCCGCTCCTCCATCCGGTCCGCCCGGTTCGCGGCGAGGTCCCGATCCGCAGCCGGGGATCCGGCCGAGAGCCCGGTCGAACGCCGGCGCGCCGTAGACCGGAACACGTCGTAGACCAGCAGGCCGAGCCCGGCGGCGATCAGCAGGGCCGGCACGGGGTTCACCCGCACGTCGGCGACGAACCGCTCGACCGCCTCGCCGGCGGCCTGCCCGGACCGCTTCAGGTCGCCGAGATCCCGGGGGATGCCCGGCCCCTGAAGGCGGGATTGCAGATCGCCCAGCGTGCGATCCAGGCGCCCGCGGCTCGCCTCCACATCCTGCTCGAGTTCGTCCGCCGCGTTGGTCATGGGGTCCTGTTCTCCGGTGGGGCATCGCCTCGGGCGCCGGTTTCCGGCGCTCGGGGACGATGCGAAATCGAAACGTTCAGGCCTCGTCCGGGAGCAGATGTCCAGGACGATCCGGGAGAACCCGCGCAACTCGGCTGATCGGCTGTCCCATCCGGGGCGGCTTGGTCCCGGAATCCGCGCTCCGCGACGCGGCGCTAGAGGTCCGGCGTCGGCAGGACGTCGACCGGGACCAGGGCCCGCGACCGCGGCACCGGCCGGATCCCGGGTGGGTTGATCAGCCGGTAGAGCGCGACGCCGGCCAGCATGGCGGCGGCCGCGGTCAGGACGGGCCGGCGCCGGGCGGCGGCCCGGACTTCGTCGTACATCTCGCCGAAGGAGCGGCGGGACATGTCCTCGGCCAGCCCGTCGACACCGAGCGCGGCCTGATCGAAGAAGGCCTTCACCTGCGGCAGCCCGTCGAAGCCGGCGCCCGTATCCTGGATGGCATCGCCGACATCGGAGACGACCCGGAGCGCATCGGCCCGCCGCTTGCCGGCATAGCCGTGTGCCTGATCGCGCAGGGCGTCGGCGAACCCGCGCGCCGCGTCCCGGTCCGGCCCGGAAGAGGTCGGACCTCGATCCTGGGCACCGTTGCGCATCAAGCTGTTCCTCCGGCAGGCATCCTGCGTGGGGGAAGCCGGCATGGGCCCATCCAGTTCCGCGAACGGCCGGGGCGCCGGGCCTTCCGGTGTCGCGGAGACGGCCGGCGCGGTCCGTTCAGCCCGCCCGAATTCCAGCACCCGGCGCAGCCTATGTTAACAAAGCCTCACCCCATCGACTTGATTTTAACGGTTTGTTAATCATTACGATCAGTTTAATCACCCCAACGTCTACAGGCAGGGAGAGGGCGCCCCGTGAGCGAGCTGCAGCGGCTTTTGAACGATCCGCGCTTCCGCACCGCCGACAAATCGAAGCGCGAGCCGGGCGCTGCCCCGGAAGCCAATCTCGGCAACGTCCTGCGGGTGGTGTCATCCCTGAACGAGCAGGCCCCGCTGCCGACGCCGCAATCGTCGCCGCAGGATTGGGACGCGCTGATCCACCGGGTGCAGGCCGCAGCCCGCCAGGCGCGCGAAGTCGAGGCCCAGGCGCGGGAGCGCGAGGAGCGCATCGAGCACGTGCTGGAGCGGGTCCGCGACGACATCACCGCGTCCAACGAACGGGCCCGCATCGCCGAAGTGCAGGCGCGGGACGCGCAGGTCCGCGCGGAAGCGCAGGTCATCGCCGCCGAAGAGCGCGTGAAGGCGGCCGAGGCCCGGGCCCGGGCCTCGGCCGCCTTCACG
>NZ_VRVD01000312.1:0-5349 GCF_008040015.1 Methylobacterium sp. WL18
CACCGGGCCGGCCACCGTCAGGGTCCCGGGCGAGTTACCCGGCCGCAGGGCGCCGGCCACGACGATCGGGGCGGCGACCGTGCCGGTGCCGCGCAGGGTCCCGGCCGCCGCCACCGTGATCGGCGAGGTCCAGAACCCGTTGAGCGACAGCGTGCCCGCCTGCACCGTGGTCGGTCCGGAGAAGCGGCCGGTGCCGGTGAGGTTGAGCGTGCCGGTGCCGACCTTGGTCAGGCTGGTCGGGCTGGTGCCATCCAGGATGGTGCCGGCATACGTGGACGAGGCGGGGCTGCCGACCGTGAGCCGGCCGTTGCCTAGGACGGCCGTTGCCGATCCGGACAGGGCGGACACGGTGTAGGCGCCGCCGCCGAGGTCGAGCGGTCCGGTGGTGGCGAGCGCGGTGATCCCGGTGATCGGGCCGGTGAACACCAGGCTGCCGGTGTTGGTCAGGGCGCCGTTGATCTGTCCGGACAGGCGGGCGGTGCCGGTGTTCGACACGGGGCCGCTGAGGGCGCCGTCGCTGACGAGCAGGCCGTCATTGCCGATCTCGGCGGCCGAGAGGCTCGCCCCGGAGGCGACCGCGACCGTGCCGGCATTGCCGAGCGCACCGGCCAGCCCGTAGGCGCCGCCACCCGCCACCGACAGGGTGGCGCCCGCGACGTTGGTGAAGGTGCCGTCGCTGGCGACCGTACCGGTGACCGCGAAGGTGCCGGCGGCGTTCCGGATCGCGCCGTCGACCCGCCCGGCGCTGGCGACCAGCGTGCCGGTGTTGGTCACGCCGCCTGAGACGGTGCCGCTGGTCGTGAGAATCCCTGCATTGGCGACGCCGCCGCCGATCGTGCCGGTGTTGGCCGTGTATCCGGCATTCGCCAGGCCGCCCGAGAGACTGCCGCTGGTGATGAGGGTTCCCGCATTGGTCGCGCCGCCGGCGATGGTGCCGCTGTTGGCGGTGTAGCCGGTATTGGACAGTCCGCCGGAGAGGATGCCGCTGGAGGCCAGCGTCCCGGCGTTGCTCACACCGCCCGCGATGGTGCCGCTGTTGAGGGCGTACCCGGCATTGGCCAGGCCGCCGGAGATCGCTCCGCTGCTGGCGAAGAGGCCGGCATTGATCACGCCGCCCCAGATGGTGCCGCTGTTTGACGTGTATCCGGCATTGGCGAGGCCCCCCGAGAGCGTGCCGCTGGTGGCCAGGATACCCGCATTGATCACGCCGCCCGTGAGGGTGCCGGTGTTGGCGGTGTAGCCGGCGTTGGCCAGGCCGCCCGAGGCGGTGCCGGCGTTCAGGAAGCTGCCGGCCGTGCCGACGGTGATCGGCGCGACGAGGCGGCCGGTCGCCGTCAGCGCCAGGGTGCCCGCAGCCACGAGGGTGCTGCCGGTATAGGTGTTGGCCGCCGACAGGCTGGCCGTGCCGGGGCCGGTCTTGACCAGGGAGCCCGGTCCCGTCCCGTCGATCATCACCCCCGCGAAGCTCGAGGTCCCGGTATCGATCTGCAGCGTGCCGGTGCCATTGAGGGTCACCGGCCGGGCGGTGGCGAAGCCGTCGGCCAGGACTTCGAGCGTGCCGCCGCCGAACGCGAGCCCGCCTGTCGCCGCACCGAGGTTGCGGTCGGCCAGGACGCCGAGCACACCGCCGTTGATCGCAGTGCCGCCGGCGTAGCTGTTGGTGCCGGTGAGATCGAGGATGCCGGCCCCGGTCTTGATCAGGCCGCCGGGCCCGGAGATGTCGTTGGCGAACAATCCGTAATAGGCTTGGCCCTTGTAGGTGGTGTTCACCGTCCAGGTCGAGGTGAACTGGCCGGGACCGTCGATCGCCTTGCCGAGGTTGAGCAGGCCCCAGCCGAACACGGCGTTCGGGATGTTGCTCGGACCGTCACCGAGATGGGTGGCGGTGGTGAACATCGTCTGGGCGATCTGCGGCGCCGTCAGGAACGGGAAGGCCTGCATCAGCACCGCGGCGGCGCCCGCCACGTGTGGCGCCGCCATCGAGGTTCCGCTGATCGTATAATAGCCGTTCGTATGTTGATCGACCGGATGGTCGTTGCGCGGCCAAGTCGAGTAGATCTCCGTCCCCGGTGCAGATATGCACCAAGCAGCCGCGGCGCCGCAAAGATTGCTCGACCAATTCGGCGCGTTGTTCTCATCGACGTTCACGACGGCGACAATATAGCCAGAAATATCCGAGAAGTCCGCCTGTTTCTGCTCGATTCCGTTTACGTCGAAGAGACGATAAACACCGCTATCAGCGTGTTTAGGTGTGATGTACGGAATCAACGATGAGCTGGACGCATTATTCCAATTATAAATATTTCCGTTGATATGATTGTTACCGGCCGCAAAAACCAAGAGCATGTCCTTTTGGGCGGCTTGCTTGATCGCGTCGTATTCAGATTTCATTGCTTCGTAAGAATATTTTTGAAAAACATTTGAGTCTCTAAAAGAATATCCGTAACTACCGTTCAGTATTCTCGCGCCGCGTTCGGCAGCATATTCAATCGCTGACGAAGTGTCGCCTATGAGTTGAGTGACGGGCTTATTGTAGGTTTTGCTGTCGTCGGTCCCCACGATAGCTCGGAGGGCCAAGATCGTGCTCTCGAACGCGACACCCATCATACCGGCGGGGTTACCGTCGCGGGCGGCGCCGATGGTCCCGGACACGTGCGTGCCATGCCCATCCCGATCCACGATCGCGGGCATGTCGAAAGGAGGCCGCGCCTGCGAAATCCACTCGTAGAAGTCGGCTGAGGCCGGCGAGATCCGCGTTCCGCCAGGGGTCGCCAGGTTCCGGAACTCTGGATGCCCTGCATCTATGCCGGTGTCGACCACGGCCACCAGCACGCCAAGGCCGGTAAAGCCGCGCGCATAGGCGGTCGCGGCATTGATGGCTCCGAGACCCCAATCGTTCCGATACTCGGGCGTGTCGAAATCCGGCGCCGTCAGGCCCAGGAACGCGGGCGAGCGTCTCACGACACTTTGGGCCGCCGCCGGCTCCAGCGCTGCGGCGAGTGCCACAAGCGAGCAACCGAGTAGAAGCCCGCGCCGAGCCCGTCCATGCCGCCTTCCGACGCGGTACGCTCGCGTGTCAGGGCCGCAGCGTTCACCCGTCGGGCTCATGGCATCGTGCCGGTCTGACATGAGGATCGTCCGTTCAGTCCCAAGGAAGGTTGGTCGCGGGACTTACGCAGGCACTCCTTTGACAGACTATGACGCCCCGGGCACAGGGTGCCGCGCACGCGCGATTTGGCACTTCCTTCACCCCTTTTGAGACGTACTGCATGCGGTGGGGCCACGCGATGAGCGCACTCGATCCGGATTGACCGGCGGGAAGCCTATCCAATGGTCCGGCCGAGGTGTGTCGAAGAGAATCGATATTATTCGGCGTTTTCAATTTGCTTCTTGCGGTAGTGCTCGTCGAAAGACTGATATCAATCGCTGGGAAGCGGGATCATTGCGGGTCCGATACGATGAGACATCACAGCGCCCTCGCCGACTCTGCAGAACAGCAGCGGGGCCCGGCCGCATCGACGGCGTCCCCTGCTGGCGCGGAGGCGTTCCGCTCAGGCGAAGCGGATGCCGCAGCCCCGGCCCCCGGCATCGCCTGCCTCCGCTTCGAGCCCCCCGGCGATCCGGCCGCGCTGGGCCGGGCCTGGCAGGCGCATCTGGCGCCGGTCTTCGCGGTCAGCTTCGGACCCGAGACCGACCTCACCGTCCCGATCGCGATGCGCAGCTATCACCTCGGCGAGCTGCTGGTCGGCGACGTGATCGCGCCCGCGCACATCCTCGAACGGTCGCCGGAGATGATCCGCCAGCAGGGGCTCGACCACATCCTGCTGCAGTTCTACCGGCGTGGCCAAAGCCTCGTCGAGACGGACCACGACGCTGAGCCGGTCGGCGAAGTCCAGTGCATCGTGTTCGACCTGGCCCAGCCCGTGCGCATCGTCGCGGGCGCCGTCGACGCCACGAACGTCGTGATCCCGCGCGTCTTGCTCGAGAAGCAGGGCTGCCACCCCGACGCCCTGCACGGCCGGCCCCTGGACCACGACGGCGACCCGTTCGGGCGCCTGGTCCACAGTTTCGTCGCCAACGTCGTCGCCTGCGGCGACCGTCTGGACCAGCGCGAGGCCCTGGCGGCGGCCGCGGCGATCACCCAGCTCTGCGCGACCTGGCTGCGCGGCCGGGATGCGGGGAACCCTGTCCCGCACCAGGACGTGCGGATCCGGGTCCGCCGGTTCATCGAGGCCGAGTTCGGGAACCCGAAGCTTTCGCCTGCGCTGATCGCCGCGCGGCTCGGCCTGTCGCGCTCGACCCTGTACCGCGTGTTCGCGCCGAACGGCATCGTCAGCTACATCCGCGACCGCCGCCTGATGCACGCGATGCGGATGCTGGTCCGGGACGAGGCGCAGCCGGCGCGCGTCTCGCGGGTCGCCTTCGCGGTCGGCTTCTCGGACGAGCGCACCTTCCGGCGCGCCTTCAAGCGCCGGTTCGGCTTCATCCCGAGCGACGCCGCGCAGCGCCCGGGCCCCGGCCGGGGACCCGAACCCCTGTCGGTCCTGCAGAGCTGGATCGAGAGCCTCTGAAGGGGCCGCCCCGCGCGCGGAACGCCCGGTCCGATCATCGGCCGGTCAGGCCGAGGGTCTCACAGAGGGCGCGTTTTTGGCGGGTGCAATCGGCAACAGGCCGTGGAGCGCCATGCCGATGAGCATCGCGGCGACGAACACCACGACCGGCACCGCTCCCGTGGACAGGGCCGCCACCGCCGGGCTGGGACAGAAGCCCGAGAGCCCCCAGCCGATCCCGAACAGGGCGGCGCCGAGGAGCAGGGGCGCATCGATCCGGCGCCGGCCCGGCAGGTCGAAACGGGCATCCAGCACTGGGCCCGGGAGGCGCCGGCTCACGGCATAGCCGAGCCCCGACACCGTGACGGCACCCCCGAGCACGAAGACCAGGCTGGGATCCCATTCGCCCGCGACATCGAGGAAGCCGCGCACGCGGGCCGGATCGAGCATGCCGGAGAGCGCCAGGCCGAGCCCGAAGGTGAAGCCGGCGGCCAGGGCCGCGAGGATGCGCAGGGCCGCGCTCACGCCAGCACCCGGGTTGCGGCCACCGTCAGCATGCCGGTGGCGAGGAAGGCCAGCACCGCCGCGAGCGAGCGCGGCGACAGGCGGGCGAGGCCGCACACCCCGTGCCCGGAGGTGCAGCCGGAACCGAGCCGGGTCCCGAAGCCGACCAGCAGGCCGGCCAGGGCCAGGACCGGCAGGTTTGCTGCGATCCGCATCTCGGGCCAGCGCCCGGCCAGCAACGCGAAGGCCGGCGGCCCGAGGACCAGCCCGAGCAGGAAGGCGGCGTCGGCGAGCC
>NZ_VRVD01000313.1:0-5336 GCF_008040015.1 Methylobacterium sp. WL18
CGCGAGGACCGCGATCAGCCCGGCGAGGCGCGCGGCTGTCCTGGGGAATGTCATGTGGTTCTCCGGCCGGGCGCGCCGCCGACGAAGTGGCGCCGGGCGGCCCGGAATCAATGGCGGCCCTCGCCTGGGCAGCCGCATCCCGGCCTTTTTATGCAACCTTTAGTAGAATATCTGCTTCCGCAGCGATCTTCTTGGTCGCATTAAGCTTTTCGAAAATCATTAGTTACACATCTGGACATGTGCTGGTCTTCGAGCGGCAGTTTGACTCCATGTCTCGGCGAGTACAAATAATACCCGAAACGAAACCTACCTCAGGTTGCCTCTCGAACCGTTTTTTGCGGGATGCGGGCGGGGCGGCCGCGGTGGAGTTCGCGTTGGTGGCCCTGCCGTTCCTGGCGCTGGTCGGCGCCGTCTTCCAGATCGCCTTCCAGATCTGGGCCACCCAGAACTTCGATCGCGCCCTGCAGAACGCGGTCCGGACGATCTTCACCGGGCAATTCCAGGCCGCCAACGCCGGCCAGACCGACGCCGCCACCCTGCTGGGCTCGCTGAAGACGACGATGTGCGGCACCGGCGCCGGCACCATCCCGACAATCTTCAACTGCCAGAACGTCAAGATCGACGTCGCCACCGCCAGTACGCTCGCCGGCGCCAGCGCGGCGACGCCGATCAATGCCGCGACGGGCACGTGGAACACCAGCTTCGGCACGAACTACGCCTGCGCCAAGCCGGGCACGATCGTGATCGTGACCGCGGCGGTGCAGTTCCCGACCCTGTTCAACCTGATGGGTCTCGGCACCCGACAGTTCACCACCGGCGCCGGCGCCGGGTCCAGCCTGCTCACCTCGACGGCGGTGTTCCGCACGGAGCCCTATCAGATCACCGGGACGAGCCCGTGCTGAGGTCCCTCGCACGCAAGGCGGCCGCGCTGCGCCGGGACCGGCGGGCCAGCGCGCTGGTGGAATTCGCCGTGATCCTGCCGGTGCTGCTGTCGATCTGGGCCGGCATGACCGAGATCGCCCACGCCATCGACGAGTGGCGCAAGCTGACCCTGCTCGCCCGCACCGTGGCCGACCTCACCGCCCAAGGCGACACGCAGAACCCGATCGGCACGCCGCTGATGACCGACATCGTCGCCTCCGCCGCAAAGGTGATGCGCCCGTTCGACACCAGCACCGTCCAGATCGTCGTCAGCGCGATGGGTGTCGATCTCAAGCGACTGAACCTGGTCCCGCAGGTCTGCTCCAGCGTCGCCAACGCCAACGCCAAGCCCCGGGCCGCCGGCACCGCCACCGACCTGCTCGTACCGGCGGGCTACCAGACCTCTGGGATGCGCTACGTGCTGGCCGAAGTCAGCATCAGCTACACGCCGATGATCGGCTCGGCCCTGGTCAAGCTGGTCAAGGGCGTCGGCAACACGATCACCCTCTCGGCCTCCGTCCCGTGGCCGACCCGCGGCGGCACGACCTACGGGTCGAACACCTACACCGAGGTCATCCTACCGGGCACCACCCAGAAGGCATGCGATGCCCCGTTACTCTGATCGCGCCAGCCGGCCAGGGTTGCTCGGCTTCGCGCGGGGACGCGGCGGCAACGTCGCGGTCCTGTTCGCCTTCCTGAGCGTACCGATGCTGATGTTCACGGGCGCGGCCATCGATTACGGCTTCGCGACCCGGCTCGAAACGAAGCTGCAGGCCGCGACCGACGCCACGGCGCTGCTCCTGTGCCAGACGCCGCTCACCACATCGAACGCCGACCTCAACCTGAAAGCCCAGGCGGCGATGACCGGCGCCATGGGGGTGGCCAACCTCGTGGTCGATCCTCTCACGATCACCAGCAACCCGCGCCAGATCACCCTGACCGCCCACAAGCTCTCGACGGTGTTCTTCGGCAAGGTCACGGGGACGAACCGCATCAACCCGGGCGCCACCGCCCAATGCGCCACGCCGCTGCCCAAGACCTTCGAGATCGCGCTGGTCCTCGACAACACCGGCTCGATGTCCGCGTCGAGCGGCGGCCAGTCGAAGCTCCAGGCGGTGCAGAGCGCGGCCACCGACTTCGTCAACTACGTCTACACCAACGCGGCCTTCTCCAGCGCGACGCGGATCTCAATCGTGCCGTTCGCCGGCGCCGTGGCGGTCGATCCGACCGCCTTCCGGTACGCATCCTGGATCGACCAGACCGGGCAGTCCAGCTACCACTGGACCAACGTTCTCCAGCCTGCCGTATCGAACTTCAAGAGCCGGTTCGACATCTTCGCCAAGCTCCAGGGCGTCTATTCCGGCTGGGGTTGGGGCGGCTGCCTCGAAACCCTGCCCTACCCGCTCAACGTCCAGGACGGCGCGCCGACCATCGGCAACAAGGATTCCTACTTCGTGCCGCTGTTCGCCCCCGATGAGCCGGGCGATTCCAGCACGACCTTCGCAGCATATTCAGTAAACAAGTACACGACCTATTACAGCTTCAACAGCTACATCGATGACGACAACGGCAACTGCCCGCCGCTCGCGAGCGGAACGTCTTTCAACACTGCCGAAGGCCAGGCGTGCAAATACGTCAAACCGCAGAACGCTGCGCCGACGTCGCTGAATACCAAGACGGGCATCCCCAGCGGGCCGAATTTCGGATGCACGACCCAGCCGCTCCTACGGCTCACGAGCAACACCAGCGCGCTCAAGACGCTGATCGGCCAGATGGCACCGCTGGGTGCGACCAACATCCACGAGGGCTTCATGTGGGGCTGGCGGACGCTCTCGCCGAAGAGCGTCTTCGCCGACACGAACCCGCCCGCCGCCTACGCGTCGAGTTCCAACAGCTCGAACGCGACGACGATCAACAAGATCATCATCCTGATGACCGACGGCGAGAACAGCTGGACGGCCAACTCGAACGCGCCCAACGGGTCGCTCTACTTCGCCGCCGGCTATTTCCAGAACGCCAACGGCACCAACCCGAACGGCCGGTTGCCCGCCACCAACCAGAACGTCTCGGACGCCGCCGGCGCCCGCAACGCGCTCGACGCCCTCACCGCGGAAGCCTGCAAGAACGCGAAGGCGGTCAACATCGCGATCTACACGATCGGCTTCAGCGTCCCGGCCGACCCGATCGACGCCGCGGGACAGACGCTCCTGAAAAACTGCGCGACGAATCCGGGCCAGTTCTACCTGGCCAACACGTCGGACGACCTGATCAAGGCGTTCCAGCAGATCCGGGCGAGCATCGGCGCGCTGCGGCTGACGCAGTAAGTTCGGGATCCGAACCGCCCCCTCAATCGTCCCGATACACCTTCTCCCGGCGCTCGTGCCGCTCCTGGGCTTCGAGCGACAGGGTGGCGATCGGCCGGGCATCGAGGCGGCGGAGCGAGATCGGCTCGCCGGTCTCCTCGCAGAAGCCGTAGGACCCGTCCTCGAGGCGGGCGAGCGCCGCGTCGATCTTGCCGGTCAGCTTGCGCTGGCGGTCGCGCGCCCGCAGCTCGATCGCCCGGTCGGTCTCCGAGGAGGCGCGGTCGGCGAGATCGGGGTGGTTCTCGTTCTCGCTCTGCAGCGCGACGAGCGTATCCTGCGCCTCACGCAGGATGTCGCTCTTCCAGCTCAGGAGCTTGCGCCGGAAGTACTCACGCTGCCGGTCGTTCATGAAGGGCTCGTCGTCGGACGGGACGTAGCCGTCCTCCAGCGTCACCTTCGCCATGCGTCACCCTCGCTGGATCGTAACCGCCCACCAGGGGATGGCCGGTGTGCGGCGATAACGTGAGGTGCCGTATAGTCGAGGTGCTTAATCGCGACAACGCGCAGCGTTGCAGGGCTTGGATGTTGTCTCGAATGCGTGGCCCCCTGCGGCAAACAAGCCACGGTCTAGAGCGTCCAGTTCAAAGCTGGTGGCCGGCATTTCAAAAAAGGTGTTGGAAAATCAAGGGCCGAGCGCATCACCCTGTTCCGGTATCCGGGACGGGACGGCCGGGCTTAGTCCGCCGAAAACGTCCGCAGGTGAACGATCGCGGCGGCAATCTCGTCCGTCAACGCTCGGGCGAGCGGCAGCCGATAGTGAGTTTGATCGAAAAACAGATCCGGATTGACGGCGTCCGGTCGCCCGGCACGTCCATCGATGACCGTATTCAGCGGATGAACGGCAAGCGCCGATCGGACTTCGGCGCGACAAGCCGCCTCGGCCGCAGCCCGCGGGCTCCCGGCCGGCGGCTCGGCGCGGGCGTAGACCGGCGGAAACACCACCACTACGGCGGTCCTGGGCGGGATCCGCGCCAGTTCGGCGCGCAACCGGTCGGCCACCGGGAACGGCCCGCCGTGATGCGGCTCGGCCTCGGGGCCGACCGGCCGCTCCAGCGCCGCCTTCTTGGCCGGATCACGGCCGAACCCCTGGCTCAGGTAGTTCGACTCGTAATCCCACCAGCCGTCGGACGCGGCCTGCTTGCGGCGCGGGTTCAGGAGCCAGCCGAGGCGGTTGATCGTCTCCTGCGCGGCGGTGAAGCGCAGCAGCCCCTTGAGATAAGCCTGCCAGTCGCCGAGCAGCCAGTACGGGAAGCCGTGCTCGCTCGGGAAAGACGGGTCGTCGGAGCACCAGAACGCATCGGCCGACAGCACGATCGCCTCGGGCCGGGCGTGGTGCTTCAGATACCAATTCAGCAAGGCGAATTGCTCGGACGGCCCGGTGGCCGGCACCGACAGCTGCACGAACGGGATGCCGGTGAGCCGGGTCAGCGAAGCGGGCTCGATCAACTGGATGTGGGAATTGCCGATCACAGCACCCGCATAGGCCGGGTCACGGCCGCGCACAGCCGAGGCGGTGCGCGGGCCCTGCGGGCGGACGGCGCCGCGGGACACGAGCGTCGAGCGGCCGGTATCGTAGGGATCGACCAGCACCGCCAGGCCGAGATAGGCCGCAAACAGCCCGACCATCGCCAGCAGCACGGTGCGGACGAAAGCGCGCCAGGCCCGATCCTGTGGGGGGTGAGCGAGCGCCATCCTCAGAACTGGAAATAGATGAACTCGTAGTTCGCATCGTCCCCGATCTTCAGGAGGACGACGACGAACAGGAGCGCGAAGCCGAAGGCCAGGATGCGCCTGGGCGGCAGGCGGTGCACCGCCGCCCAGGCTGTCGGGCCGACCGTGGCGACCAGGGCCGCCACCGCGATGGTGCGCCATTTGAAGCCCGAGCCGTGGGGCGCGAGCCCGAACAGGCCCTTGAAGATCACGAGCGCCGCCTCGAAGCTCGTCGCCCGGAAAAGCACCCAGGTCAGCATCACGAACAGGCTGGTGAGCAGCCAGCCGAGCGGCACCGGCACGCTCAGGCGCGCCCGGCGGGCCAGGAGCCCGGCACCGAGG
>NZ_VRVD01000314.1:0-5336 GCF_008040015.1 Methylobacterium sp. WL18
GCCCCTGCGGGCGACCCGGCCGGGGGACGGCTGGTGCGACGACCGCCGGGACCGCCGCTACAACCGGCCGATCCGCCTGCCGGCCCCGGGCGTCAGCGCCGAAGCGATGTGGCGCGACGACGGGCTCTACGACGTGGTGATCGACCTCGACTACAACCGCGCGCCGATCCGGAAGGGGCGGGGCTCCGCGATCTTCCTGCACATCGCCCGGGACGGCTACCGCCCCACCGAGGGCTGCGTCGCCCTGGCCCGGGCGGACCTGCTGCGCCTGCTCGGGCGCCTCGGCCCGCGCACGCGTCTGCGGATCGGGTGAGGCTCACGCCTTCCGGGTCCTGGCCCCGAAGATGGCGGTCCCGACGCGGACATGGGTGGCGCCTTGCTGGATCGCCGCCGGAAAATCCGCGCTCATGCCCATCGAGAGGATCGGCAGGTTGTGATCCCGCGCCAGGCGGGCGAGCAGGGCGAAATGGGCCGAGGGCGGGTCCTCCGCGGGCGGGATGCACATCAGGCCCTGGATCGCGAGCCCGTGGGTGTCGCGGCACTCGGCCAGCAGCGTGGCGAGCTGATCCGGGAGGACCCCGGCCTTCTGCGGTTCCGCGCCGGTGTTGACCTGGATCAGCAGCGTCGGGGTCCGACCCGCGCGGTTGATTTCCTTGGCGAGCGCCGCCGCGAGCGACAGCCGGTCGAGGGCGTGGATCACGTCGAACAGGGCCACCGCCTCGCGGGCCTTGTTGGATTGCAACGGGCCGACGAGGTGCAGCTCGACATCCGGGTAGCGGGCGCGCAGGTCCGGCCACTTCGCGACGGATTCCTGGACGTAGTTCTCCCCGAACACCCGGTGCCCCGCCTCGAGCGCCGGGACGATGCCCTCCGCCGGCACGGTCTTGGAGACGGCCACCAGCCGGACCTCCGCGGGGTCGCGCTCCGAATCCTCGGCCGCCTGCGCGATGGCGGCCCGCACCTCGGCCAGGCCGGCGGCGACATCGGCTTCGCCGACCGGGAGCTTGGCGGTGGGCTGCCCCATCCCGTCTGTGGCGGGAGCGGTCTGCCCGGTGATCGCGTCGTCCATCGCGTGCCTGTCCTGATGGGACATCGGTCCCTTGCCCCGCCGACCTATGCCGTTGCGCGCCTCGCGCAAGCCCGGACCCATGCATCCGTTGACCGGCTCCGGCGCAGATATGCTACTGGGCCGCAACCGTGCCGCGGCTCTCCCCGATCAGCCGCCGAGCCTCTGACCCCGCCGGACCCATGACCAGCACCGCCCCCCAGCCCGTCGAGCGCTACAACGCCAAGGATGCCGAGCCGCGCTGGCAGGCCGCCTGGGCCGAGCAACGCCTGTTCGAGACCGACAATGCCGACGGGCGCCCGAAATACTACGTGCTGGAGATGTTCCCGTACCCGTCGGGGCGGATCCACATGGGCCACGTGCGCAACTACGCGATGGGCGACGTGGTCGCCCGGTACAAGCGCGCCCGGGGCTTCAACGTGCTCCACCCGATGGGCTGGGACGCGTTCGGCCTGCCGGCCGAGAACGCCGCCATGGAGCGCAAGGTCAACCCGCGGGACTGGACCTACGCCAACATCGCGTCGATGCGCGACCAGCTGAAGGCCATGGGCCTGTCGCTCGACTGGAGCCGGGAGATCGCGACCTGCGACCCCGATTACTACAAGCACCAGCAGCGGATGTTCCTCGACTTCCTGGACAAGGGCCTGGTGACCCGGCGCACCGCCAAGGTGAACTGGGACCCGGTCGATCACACCGTGCTCGCCAACGAGCAGGTGATCGACGGGCGCGGCTGGCGCTCCGGCGCCCTGGTCGAGCAGCGCGAGCTGACCCAGTGGTTCTTCAAGATCACCGACTTCGCCGAGGATCTGCTCACAGCCCTCGACGGGCTGGACCGCTGGCCGGAGAAAGTCCGGCTGATGCAGAAGAACTGGATCGGCCGCTCCGAGGGGCTGGAAGTCCGGTTCGCCCTGGCCCGGCCTCCGGCCGGTGCGGCCGAGTCCGTGACGGTCTACACCACCCGGCCCGACACCCTGTTCGGAGCCCGGTTCCTGGCGATCGCGGCCGACCATCCGCTGGCGGCAGCGGTTGCCGCGAACAACCCGGATCTCCAGGCCTTCATCGAGGAATGCCGGCGCACCGGCACCGCCCAGGCGGCGATCGACACCGCTGAAAAACTCGGCTTCGACACCGGCCTGACCGTCCGCCACCCCCTCGACCCGGCCTGGACGCTGCCGGTCTACGTCGCGAACTTCGTGCTGATGGACTACGGCACCGGCGCGGTGTTTGGCTGCCCGGCGCACGACCAGCGCGACCTCGACTTTTCCAACAAGTACGGGCTCGGCAACGTCCCGGTGGTCTGCCCCGAGGGGCAGGACCCGGAGGCGTTCCTGATCACCACCACCGCCTATGTCGAGGACGGGCGGATGATCCATTCGCGCTTCCTCGACGGCATGACCACCGGGGAGGCCTTCGAGGCCGTGGCGCGCCGGCTCGAGCAGGAGGGCGTGGCCAAGCGCAAGGTCCAGTTCCGCCTTCGCGACTGGGGCGTCTCGCGCCAGCGCTACTGGGGCTGCCCGATCCCGATCATCCACTGCGAGTCCTGCGGCCCGGTGCCGGTGCCGGTCTCGGACCTGCCGGTGAAGTTGCCCGAGGAGGTCTCGTTCGACCAGCCCGGCAACCCGCTGGAGCGCGACCAGGCCTGGCGGACGGTGCCGTGCCCGCAATGCGGCGCACCGGCCCGGCGCGAGACCGACACGATGGACACGTTCGTCGATTCGTCCTGGTACTACGCGCGCTTCACCGCGCCCTGGCTCACCGACGCCCCCACCGACCGCGCCACGGTCGATCGCTGGCTGGCGGTGGACCAGTATATCGGCGGCATCGAGCACGCGATCCTGCACCTGCTCTACGCCCGGTTCTTCATGCGGGCGATGCGCGAGACCGGCTGGGCCGGCGTCTCCGAGCCCTTCGCCGGCCTGTTCACGCAGGGCATGGTCGTCCACGAGACCTACAAGGACGCGACCGGCGCCTGGGTGCCGCCCGCCGAGATCCGCTTCTCCACCGAGGAGGGCGAGCGCCGCGCGTTTCACGTGAAAACTCAGGCGCCGATCGCGATCGGTTCGATCGAGAAGATGTCGAAGTCCAAGAAGAACGTGGTCGACCCGGACGACATCATCGCGAGCTACGGGGCCGACACGGCGCGCTGGTTCGTCCTCTCCGATTCGCCGCCCGAGCGCGACGTGATCTGGAGCGAGGAGGGCGTGCAGGGCGCTGCCCGGTTCGTCCAGAAGGTCTGGCGGCTGACCCATGCCGCGCTGGCCGCGAGCGGGGATGGCGCCGCCGACCTCACCCTGCGCAAGGCCGCCCACCGGGCGCTCGCCGCCGTGCAGGACGATATCGAGCGCCTGCGGTTCAACCGCTGCGTCGCCCACATCTACACCTTGGCCAACGCCCTCGAGGACGGGCTGCGCGGGCCGGTCTCGCGCGCGGCGGCGACGGAGGCGGCGGGCATCCTGGTGCAGCTCATCGCCCCGATGATGCCGCACCTCGCCGAGGAATGCTGGACCACGCTCGGCCGCCCCGGCCTCGCCGCCCAGGCCCCCTGGCCTGAGGCCGAGGCCGGGCTCCTGGTCGAGGACGAGATCACCCTGCCGGTCCAGATCAACGGCAAGAAGCGCGCGGACGTGACCGTGCCGCGCGACGCCGACGCCAAGGCGGTGGAGGCCGCCACCCTGGCCCTGGAGACAGTCCAGAAGATCCTGGAGGGCAAGCCGCCGCGCAAGGTGATCGTGGTGCCGGGGCGGATCGTGAACTTGGTGGTGTGAAGGGGGCGGGCTGGATGTATGTTCTGCCCGCCCCCTAATTACGTAGCAAGACAAGACGTGGTTGAACCCGTCGGCAAACCAGAGTGTGTTGCAAGCGATACGACATGCGCGCTCCCGCCGGCTGCAGCATTCAAGCCGGATGCCTTGCAGCGGTGTATCGATTTCGATACAGTTCGGGGACTCGTCGTGAAGCCTGTCACGTTCTTGGGTGATAGCCGAAAGGTACTTTAGTCTTTTCCGGACGCCATTCGCTACAGGTCCGGCGTGGAATTACGCGCTGTCCAGCTGGGCTTTGAACCGGATGATTGGAAACCCATCACCACCGTGGCTCCGGGTGTCAGGGAGATAAGGATCTGAGACCGCTCGGGAGCATTCCGAATCATCTATTTGGCGACGCTTCCGGATCGTGTGTTGGTCCTTCATGCGTTTCAGAAGAAGACGCAGCAGACCTCACAGCACGATATCGATGTCGCGACCAAGTGCCTCAAGGATTGGAAGGCCGAGGCATGAACGCGGAAACCTTTGACACCGTTTTCGAGGCGCTGGCCGACACGCCTGTCGAAGCCGCCAACATGACGGCACGCGCCGACCTGCTGCTTGCAATCCGAGAACGGGTCAAATCATGGGAGTTGTCGCAAGATAGCGCGGCCGCGCGGCTCGGTCTTACGCGCCCGCGCCTCAACGACCTGATGCGCGGGAAACTCGATAAATTCTCGCTGGATGCGCTCGTAAACATCGCTAGTTCGGCCGGCTTCGCATTGCGAATCGAGCTGATCGAAGCGGCATAGAGAACCCGGCTCGGCTCACGGCGCCGCCAGCCCCGGATCCTGCCCGTTGGCCTCCAGGCTCCGCGCGACGAATCCGTGCGCCTTCGCCTGCGCCAGGAAACCTGCAAGAAAGGCCGCCCCCGCGTCCCGGCCGACCGGCAGGCCCATCGCCTGCGGGATGTCCATGAAATGTCCCGGCAGTAACCGCACCTCCTTGTGGGCGGCCGCATAGGCGGCGAGCGGCTGGTGGACCCCGGCGGCGACATCGAGCCCGTCCCGGGCGAAGGCCGTGACCGCCTCCGCCGAAGTCGGCGCCCGCACCAGGGTGGCGTGGCGCAGCGCACGGGTCAGGAACAGGTCGTAGGCGCTGCCGCGTCCCACCGAGACGCGCACTCCGTCGCGGTCGACCGCCTCCAGGGTCCGGATCGGCGAGGCGGCCGGCACCAAGTAGCTGCCGGCGATCAGCACGTAGGGGGCCGTGAAGGCGATGCCCTCGGCGCGCTGCGGGTCGATCGCCAGGAAGCAGATGTCCCAGGTCCCGGACCGGGCCGAGGCCGAGACGGCGCCCGCGCCGGGAAACGTGACGAACGTCACCGGCACGCCGAGCCGCTGCGCCAGCGCCCGGGCGAGATCCACCGACACGCCGGCCGGGCCGTCCGCCCCGGATCGGGCGAGCACCGGATTGCCGAGGTTGATCGCCGCTCGGAGGGTGCCGGTAGGGGCGAGGTCGTGCAGGGC
>NZ_VRVD01000315.1:0-5334 GCF_008040015.1 Methylobacterium sp. WL18
GGGCGGGGGAGCGCCTCGGCCGCAACGCGAGCTTCGCGGCGGTCGGCAACGCGCTCGGCGCCGCCGGCATGGGCGCCATCGGCTACTATATCTCGAACGGCGCGGTGTTCTACCTGACCGCGGCCCTGGTGGTGCCGACGATCATCGCGCTGACGCGGATCCGCGCCGACGAGATCGACGCCAACGTGTTCAAGGACGCGGTCCCCGAGGCGGCCTCCAAGTCGGACGCCAAGTCGGCCTCGGCCCAGAAGCCCCGCGCCGCCGGGCAGGACGGCGTCCGGGCGCTGCTGACCAATCGCGGGCTCCTGTGCTTCGCGGCCTGCATGGTCCTGTTCTTCCTGGCGAACGCCGCGATGCTGCCGCTGGTGGGCAGCGTCCTCACCCTGCGGGCGAGCGAGACCGCCACCGCGCTGATCGCGGCCTGCATCATGGTCCCGCAGGCGGTGCTCGCCGTGAGCGCCCCCGCGGTCGGCCGGGCCGCCGAGCGGTTCGGCCGCTACCCGGTGCTGCTCCTGGGTTTCGGCGCGCTGCCGGTCCGCGGGCTGATGCTCGCCTACACCACGAACCCCTACGGCCTGGTCGCCATCCAGGTTCTGGACGGGATCTCCGCCTCGGTGCTGGGCGTGATGGTGCCGCTGGTGGTCTCGGATCTCACCCGCGGCACGGGACGTTTCAACCTTGCGCTCGGCGCGGTCGGCACCGCGATGGGCGTGGGCGCCGCGCTCTCGACGTCGATCGCCGGGATCATGGCGGACCGTCTGGGCAGCCACAGCGCCTTCCTGGGACTGGCCTTCATGGGCTTCGCGGCCTTCATGCTGGTGGCGCTGATCATGCCCGAGACGCGCCAGCCGACGGAGGAGGCGTGATCCGCGGCATCGGATTCGCTTGCATGTATCCACGCCGCTCAAGCGGCGTTCAGGTTTGAGAGATAAAAGCGCGCGGGAGGTGCGGGCCGGTGCAACATATGGCAACGCTGTTGCGTTGCCGCTGCGGGTCCGACTGCGCCCGCGTTGCACTCCGCCTCAGCCCGCACCAGCCAGTGCCGCGTGAATACGGAATGGTCACCGCGATGGAAGAGCTGCACCAATACGCTGAGAGGCCCTTCGCCTTCGTCGGGCGATACCTCCGGCGCCGCTGGGTGCCCCACCTGGTGATCCTGATCTCCGTGCTCGGTGCGGTCGGGTTCTCGGTCTCGACCGACTATGCCCTCAAGGGCGTGGTCGACGCGCTGACCAAGGGGCCGGGCCCGGGCAACACCGTGGTCTGGGGGGCGCTCGCCGTCCTGATCGGCTTCATCGCGGCCGACAACATGCTCTGGCGCGTTGCGGCGCTGACCGGGGCCTTCACGTTCGTGGGCGTCACCGGCGACATCCGGCGCGACCTGTTCCGGCACATGACCGGCCATTCGCCGACCTTCTTCTCCGACCGGCAGCCGGGCACCCTGGCGTCGCGCATCACGGCGACTTCGAACGCGATCTTCACGGTCGAGAACATGTTCGTGTTCAACGTGATGCCGCCGACCGTCGCGGCCTTCGGATCGATCGCCTACATCGCTACCGTCAACACCACCATGGCGGCGATCCTGGCCGGCGTCTTCGCGGCCGTCGTCGTGCTGATGTTCAAGATGGCGGCGGCCGGCAAGCCGCTGCACCACGACTTCGCGGCCAAGGCGGCCTCGGTGGACGGCGAGATGGTGGACCTCGTCGGCAACATGTCGCTCGTGCGCGCCTTCTCGGGCTTCAAGCGCGAAGGCCAGCGCTTCGAGGGCACGATCGCCACGGAGATGCGCGCCCGGCGCTCGTCGCTGCTCTACCTCGAGAAGCTGCGCATCGTGCACGCGGTGCTGACCGTCTTGGCGGTGTTCGGCCTGCTCTACTGGGCGATCCAGATGTGGGAGGCAGGCCAGGCGACCAACGGCCAGGTGGTGCTGGTCTGCACGCTCGGCATCCGCATCCTGGCGGCCACCCGCGACCTCGCGGTGGCCCTGGTCGACGCGACGCAGCACACCGCCCGCCTTGCCGAGGCGCTGCACACCCTGCTGCAGCCACACGACCTCGTGGACCATCCGGAAGCCAAGCCGCTCGCCGGCCAGGGCGCCAAGATCGAGTTCGACCACGTCGCCTTCAATTATCCGGACGGGCGCCCGGTGTTCACCGATTTCGACCTCGTGATCGAGCCGGGCCAGAAGGTCGGCCTCGTCGGCAAGTCGGGCGGCGGCAAGTCGACCCTGTTCTCGCTGCTGCAGCGCTTCTACGACGTGAAGAGCGGCGAGATCCGCATCAACGGCCAGAAGGTCGAGCTGGTGACCCAGGAATCCCTGCGCGAGGCGATCACGGTCGTCCCGCAGGACGTGTCGATGTTCCATCGCTCCCTGCGCGAGAACATCCGTTACGGCCGGCCTGAGGCCACCGACGAGGAGGTCTGGCAGGCCGCCGAGGCGGCGCGCTGCACCGAGTTCATTCAGGCTCTGCCGGAGGGCTTCGACACGATGGTCGGCGACCGCGGCGTGAAGCTCTCGGGGGGCCAGCGCCAGCGCATCGCCATCGCGCGGGCCATCCTGAAGAACTCGCCGATCCTGCTGCTCGATGAGGCGACCTCGGCGCTCGACGCGGAATCGGAGCAGGCGATCCGTCAGGCGCTCGCGAACCTCATGAAGGGCCGCACCGTCATCGCCATCGCCCACCGCCTGTCGACGCTGCAGGACTTCGACCGGATCGTGGTGCTGGAGGGTGGCCGCATCATCCAGGACGGCTCGCCCGACAACCTGACCCACCTCGACGGCTTCTTCCGCGAACTGATGAAGAAGGAATCGATGTCGATGTCCCTGGCGGCGGCCTGATCGGGGCGCACCGCGAGGCCTGGCCGTGCCCGATCTCGACAGCGTCGTCCGGGAGATCTCCGACGAGATGGCCCTGCGCTCCGACCGGGGCGCGGTGGCCGACTACATCCCCGAACTCGCCCTCGTGGACCCGAACCAGTTCGGCATCGCGGTGATCGATGCAGACGGTGCCGTCACCGTCGGCGGCGACAGCGAGATACCGTTCTCGATCCAGAGCGTGTCGAAGGTGTTCACGCTCACCCTGGCGCTCGGCATGGTCGGCGACCGGCTGTGGAAGCGGGTCGGGCGCGAGCCCTCCGGCAACCCATTCAACTCGATCGTCCAGCTGGAGCGCGAGCGCGGGGTGCCGCGCAACCCGTTCATCAACGCCGGCGCCATCGCGGTGACCGACGTGATCCTCTCGGGTCACGCGCCCCGGGAGGCTTTGGGCGAGATCCTGCGCTTCATGCAGTTCCTGGCCCAGGACCCGACCATCACCATCGACGAGCAGGTGGCGGCCTCCGAGAAGCGCACCGGCTTCCGCAACACCGCGCTCGCCAACTACATGAAGTCCTTCGGCGTGATCGAGAACCCGGTGGACTACACGCTCGGCGTCTACTTCCACCACTGCGCCATCGCGATGACCTGCCGACAGCTCGCCATGGCGGGCCGGTTCCTGGCCCATAACGGCCGCAACCCCTCGACCGGGCACAATGTCGTCTCGGCCGAGCGGGCGCGCCGCATCAACGCGATCATGCTGACCTGCGGCCACTACGACGGCTCGGGCGAGTTCGCCTACCGGGTCGGCCTGCCGGGCAAGAGCGGCGTCGGCGGCAGCATCCTGGCGGTGGCGCCCGGAAAGGCCTCGATCGCGGTCTGGTCGCCGGGCCTCGACGCGGCGGGCAATTCCCATCTCGGCCGCGTCGCCCTGGAGCGCCTGACCCAGCGGATGGGCTGGTCGGTGTTCGGGGTTTGAGGCGCGTTCGAGTTCAGCGTGCCACCGTGACCGCCAGCTCGACACCGACAGCCTTCTGGACGCTGCGCAGGATCGCGAACAGGTTGCTGGCGGTCGGGTTGCCGGAAGGGCCCAGCATGCGCATCAGGCTCTTCGAGGTCGAGCCCGTCTCCTGCGCCAAGCGCTCGAACCCGACGGTGGCATTGACGCAGTCACGCAGAAGCGCCTTCCCTGTGTCCACCTCCCCCGCCAGGAAGAGTTCGACCGCCTCCGTCAGGAGTGCGGCATGGAAGGCGGGGTCGCGCTGGGCTCGGGCCTTCACCGTCTCCTTGAAGCTGCGCGTCAGGGCCATCATCCCTCCTTCTTGCGCCGTTTGTATACGGCCCAATGTGCACGGGCCTCGCTGATATCCTGTTGCTGCCGTTGCTTGCTTCCACCGCAGAGCAGGAGGATCAAGGCGCCTCCGTCCCGTCCGAAATAGAGTCGGTATCCCGGTCCCCAGTCGATCCTGTACTCTTCGACGCCGCCGCCCACCGACTTGGCGTTGGACAGGTTGCCCTGCTCCATCCGCAAGAGCGCAACCGTCACCTTGGCAGCCGCCTGATCGTCGAGAGCGTCGAACCATTGGGCGAAGGGACTCCGCCCACGATGATCGATGAACTCCCGGACCCTCATCCAAATAGTACCATATACGTGACCTTTTGCGCCAGCGGATCCCGATCCGACTCACGCGTGGTCACCACAAAAGTGCACCAACGAACCCTTGCATGCGTGACAGTTCCAAGGCAGTGGCGAACGGATAGGCGACAACACTGGGTACGGGAGACGCGGGCGGATGGCGACGACACGGATCGCGCAGCCCGAGGGAAGCATCCTGGACCCCGGCGCCATCCTGGCCCGCCTCGACCGGTTGCCGCCGACGCGCACGGTCTGGCGCCTCGTGGCTTTGCTCGGCCTCGGCTTCTTCTTCGAACTCTACGACCTGCTGTTCACCGGCTACGTCGCCCCGGGCCTCGTGAAGGCCGGGATCCTGACGCCGACCACCCCCGGGCTGTTCGGCGCGAGCGGCGTCGCGAGCTTCGTGGCGGCCCTGTTCACCGGGCTGTTCATCGGCACCCTGGTCTGCGGCTGGCTGGCCGACCGGTTCGGCCGCCGGGCGATCTTTACGTGGTCGCTCCTGTCCTACACGGCCGCCAACGTGGTGATGGCCTGTCAGACCGAGGCGTTCGGGCTCAATCTCTGGCGGTTGATCGCCGGGATCGGCCTGGGCCTCGAGATGGTGACCATCGGCAGCTACCTCTCGGAGCTGGTGCCGAAGGGGATCCGCGGCCGCGCCTTCGCCCTGTGCCAGGGCATCGGCTTCACCGCCGTGCCGGTGGTGGCGTTCCTGTCCTACCTGCTGATCCCGACGGCGCCGCTGGGGATCGACGGCTGGCGCTGGGTGGTGCTGATCGGCGCCACCGCGGCGATCGGGGTCTGGTGGCTGCGCGCGGGCCTTCCGGAGAGCCCGCGCTGGCTGGTCGAGCGCGGGCGGCTCGCGGAGGCCGACGCGGTCCTGCGG
>NZ_VRVD01000316.1:0-5325 GCF_008040015.1 Methylobacterium sp. WL18
CCCCTCTCCCGACCCCCTTCGGGGGCCACCCTCCCCCCGCAGAGGGGGGAGGGAGGGCGCACGTCGAGCCAGGACCGGCTCCCCAAAGAATCCCAAAAAACTACCGCACGGTGGCGATGCCGTCCGCGGTGGTGGCGGTGCCGACGTTCTGGCGCAGATCCGCTTCGCCCAGCGTCTTCAGCTCGAGGCGGAGCAGCACGGTCTGGTTGCGCTCGCGGACGCCGGTCGCGGTGGCGATCGGGGAGTTGATGTAGTTGAGCGAGATCGTCGTGCACTCGTCCTGGTAGCCGCCGCCGAAGCTCGCGCCGGAGAGGTAGAACCGGCCCGGATTCTGGTAGGTCGGCACCGTTCCGATCGGGTTGGCGAGGTAGGCCGAGAGGGCGTCCGTGTAGGTGTTGCGGATATCGAGGTAGTGGGTCAGGTCCACCAGGAGCGAGCCGGAGACGAACCAGTTCGGCGTGATGTTGTAGGTGGCGCTGGCGGTCACGCCCTCGCGGTAATGGCTGTAGCCGAGCAGCGGCTGCGCCTCGTAATACGAGTAGAACGCCGAGACGGTGAGCGGCAGGAACGGTGCGAACCGCGCCGTGGCGCCGGTCTCGAGCCGGGCGACGTGGAAGTCGGACTGGTCGAACCGCGCGCGGGTGATGAACGTGATGTTCTGGTTCGGCGAGACCTGGAACCGCCCGACGAAGTCGGAGCGCCGGGTCTCCAGGCCGGAATCCAACCCGACATTGGCGATGTCGCCCCGGCGGAACGAGTTCACCCCGGCGAGCTGGATGGACTCGCCGAACATCACGTTGGTGTACCAGCCCGAGGGCGTCACCACGGAATACTGGCCGCCGAGATTGGTGCGCACGCCGCCCTCGACCCGGTCGTAGCCGGAGAACTTGTCCCACTCGAACAGGGAGGTGTCGTCGAACACCAGGCTCTGGGCGTCCTCGTTCGGCAGGCGGCCGATCCGGGTCTCGGACGGGCGCGCGATGATCTGGCCGATCGGCTCCAGGGTGTGGACGCCGAGCGCACCGAAATTGGCGACGAACGGGTAGCGGTAATCGAGCCCGACCGCCGGCATCACCCGGCCGGCGAAGCCGTCGTCGATCTTGGCGACCTGGGGGGCGAGGTCGTTCTGGTAGCCGGAGAAGCTCGGGTTGGTGAAGAACGCGTCGGTGCGCAGATACGCGAACGGCGTGAACTTCTGGCCCCAATCGTCGATGAAGCTCCGGCGCCAGGACAGTTCGGCCGAGGCGCGGGTGTTGGTGCCGGCGAGCCCGTCGATGGCGCACAGGCCGCGCTGGAACACCGTGCAGGTCTGGTAGAGCGGGAAGCTGACGCCGTTCACGCTCGGCGAGAACAGGTAGCTCGAGGTGCGGGGTAGGCCCTGGAACTGGGTGGTCTCACGGGTCAGGCTGGTGATGTTGGCCTGGAACCGGACCTCGCCGCCGATCTCGGCCGGGCCGTTGACGCGCTTGTCATAGTCGATCACCGGCGCAACGATCGGCTGCTGCTTCTGCCAGTCGAAGCTCGACAGGCCCTTGAAGTAGTAGCCGCGCGCCTCGAACCACGACCGGTCGCCCTGGCCGACCAGGTAGGCGGTCGAGGTCGCCTCGCGGAAATAGTCCGTGGTGATGTTCTGGTTGCGGATCCGGTAATTGTCGAGGAACCACTTGTCGGTGACGCCGACGAGGTCCCAGCCGGTCCGCCAGCGGTCGTTGATGTAGAACCGCCCCTGCGATTCCACCGAGCCGCGGAAGTCGCGCTCGCCGGCGCCCAGCGGGCTCGGCAGGAACGCCGACGGGGTCGTCTGCGAGATGCCCGACAGGCGGATGTTGTAGAAGCCGTTGTCGATCCGCTGGCGGAACTCGGCCTGGCCGAGCACGCCCTGGCGGCTCAGCAGGGTCGGGGTGATGGTCAGGTCGTAGTTCGGCGCGAGGTCGACGAAGTACGGCAGCGACACGCCCCGGCCGAGCGCCGTGGTCGAGATGAAGCGCGGCGTCAGGAAGCCGGTCTTGCGCTTCACGGTCGGGTCCGCCGCCTCGAAATAGGGCAGGTAGGCGACCGGGATCCCGGCGATCTCCAGGGTGGAATCGTCGAAGTAGATCGTGTGGGTCTGGTTGTCGTGGATGATCTTCTTGGCGCGGATCTGCCAGAGCGGCGGCGTCTCCGGGTTGTCCTTGCACGGCTCGCAGGCGGTGTAGCTGCCGGACTCGAAGCTGGTCTGCTCGCCGTTCAGGCGCTCGGCCCGGGGGGCGGAGAAGCGCGTCCGCACCGTCTCGGTCCGCCGCTCCACGGTCTGCTGGCCGCGGAACGCATCGACGAAGCCGGTCTTGAAGTCGTCGGTCAGCTCCATGCGCGCGCCGGTCACGACGCCGCCATCGGCCTCGGTGAGGCGGACGTTGCCCTGGGCGAAGACCCGGCCGGTGCCGCGGTCGTAGCGCACGCTGTCGGCCTGGAGGGTCCGGGGACCGAAATGCAGCTCGGCGTTGCCGCGCGCGGTCACGGTGTTGTGGTCGTTGTCGTAGATCAGCTCGTTGGCCTCGACCAACAGCTTGTCGCCCGGCTTGCCGAGCTTCGGAGCCGGGAGCCCCTGGGCATGCGCCGAGACGCCCCCGGCCAGCGGCGCGGCGAGTGCCAGCGCGGCCAGGAGGGCCGTCTTCCGCAGGATGTGGGCGACCTTACGCAACGCGCGACCCAACCCCTGTGACGTGATCCGCCACCAACCTCACACACCCGTCTCCCGTCCCGCGATGGTTCACGGGCGTCAGCCGTCTTCCTGGTACAGAAGCGTAAGCGTACCGAGAAGACTGCCTACCACGGCCGGGAACCACGCCGCCACCGGTGCGGCGACGAGTCCGGACGCGCCGAGCCCCTCCATGACCTGTCGGACCACGTAGAGAGCGAAGCCCGCCGCGACGCCGCCGAGGACGAGTTTACCGACCCCACCAAAGCGGAAGAACCGTAAGGAAACGGTTGCGGCCACGATCACCATAGCGAGGAACAGGACCGGCCTGGCCCACAGGACATCGTACTGAAGACGGTATCGGGTGGCGTCGAGACCGGCCCGCTCGGTCCGCGCGATGGTTGTGGGAAGTTGCCAGAAAGGCACAGATTCCGGGGGGGTGAAGCGCTGCCGGACCTGCCCGGGGTCCAGGTTCGAGGCGATCAGGTAGGTGTCGAACGACTCAGGCGGCGCGTCCGGGGCGAGCACGCGGGCGTCCGACAGCGCCCAGTAGCCGTCGTGGAGGGTGGCCTCGGCGGCCACGATCTGCTCGGCGAACTTGCCGGCCTCGTCGAAGGTGAAGACCGAGACCCCCGCCAGGGTCGTGGTACCCTCGATGGCGGTCTCGGCCCGGATGATCGCCTCGCCGTCGAGGCCGCGCTGGCGGATCCAGAGATCCTTGCCGGACCCCGCCTTGGTCGACTTGGCGAAGATCTTGGCCTCGATCTCGGTGGAGCGCTGCTTCAGCAGGGCGGAGACCGGGTTGTAGATGCCGACTGCCACCGCCCCCAGCGCCAGGGCCACGAAGAAGCCGGGCTGGAGGAACTGCCAGGCCGAGATCCCGGCCGCGCGCGCGACCACCAGTTCGAGCTTTCGCGAGAGCTGCAACAGGGCCGCCATCGAGCCGAACAGCACCGCAAAGGGCAGCACGCCCTCGGCCACCGCCGGGGTGCGGTAGAGCGAGAGCAGCGCCATCAGCCCGGTGGAGGCGCCCTCGGCCTCTCCGGCCCGGCGCAGCAGCTCCACGAAGTCGAGGGTGTAGACCAGCGCGAACACGGTGACGAAGACGCCGAGCACCGTGCGGGCGAACCGGGCGGCGAAGTAGCGCCCGAGGGTCGGACCGATCAGCATCGCAGGCTCAGCGTGCCGGGGCGAGGCGCGGGGCGCGGATCAGGGCGCGCACGGCGCCCGCCACCGCGGCGTTGAAGGCGCGCACCCGCGGGCCGAAGAAGATCAGCAGGCCCGACAGCGCGATCGCCAGGAGCGGGACGCCGTAGATCGCCGCCACCGCCCCGGCGCTTCGTGCAGCCGCGCTCACCGCGGCGAAGCCCGCGATCCGCAAGCCCACCACGGCCAGGATCGCCCCGGCGACCGCGAGGCCGCGGCCCTGCCGGGTGGTGCGGGGATCGCCGAGCGCCGCGAAGGCGATGAACACCAGGGCCAGCGGGTAGAGGCAGGCCGACAGCCGGTCGTGCAGCTCGGCCCGGAACCGGCCCTTCTGCAGCTTGTAGTAGCCCTCGGTCTGGTCGGGGAATAGCAGCTGCGAGGTCGAGCGCTCGCGCGGCTTGTAGATCGTGTCGGCATCCGGGGGCGCGAAGGCCGCGAGGTCGATCGTGTAGCGCTCGAAGGTCAGGATCGAGGAATCGCGCGAGTCCTTCTGCTGCTGGTGGACGCTGCCGTTCTCCAGGACGAGGAAGCTCTGCCCGTCGATGTCGACGGCGTTGCCGCGGTCGGCGAGGTAGACCTTGGTCTTCCCGGCCTCGCGCCGGTCCTGGATGAACAGGCCCTTGAGCACGCCGCCGGGCCCGCGCTCGCGGAAGTGGAAGGTGATGCCGTTGTCGAGCTGGGTGAACTGCCCCTCCTTGACGACGTTCGCGATGAAGTCGCCCCGGACCCGGGTGATCACGTCGCGCAGCTCCTGGAAGCTCGCGGGCATCACCACCACCACCAGGAACCCCACCAGGAAGCTCACAATCAGCGCCAGGGTCAGGAACGGCCGCAGCAGCGCGCGGGGCGGCATGCCGGCGGCCGCCATCACGATCAGCTCGGAATCGCCGTTGAGCTTGTTCAGCGCGTACACGGCGCCGATGAACAGCGCCACGGGCGCGATCACCACCACCAGCGTCGGCAGCGACAGGCCGGTCACGAACAGGAAGACCAGGAGGGTCTGGCCCTTGGCGGTCACCAGATCGAGCTCGCGCAGGGCCTGCGTCAGCCAGATCGTGCCGGTGAGGCCGATCAGGCACGCGAGGCTCGCGCCCAGGGCGATCCGAAAGATGTAGCGCTCGATCTGCCTCATTGGCCCGGCAGTTCCGCCCGTCCTCTCGCGCCCTCATGGGCCAGGGACCCGACAAAAGGGGCGATTCCAGGGCTGCTGCGCCGCGTTGCGTTTGCCGCCTCAGCGGCTACACAAGGCGGATCACGCCCCGCGGCATGGCCCGAGCGTGGGAACGGCTGCGGAACATTGGGCAGGACGACGGGTATGGCGGACGGTATCGAGATCGGTTTCGGACCCCTGGAGCAGAGCGGCCAGGGCCCGGGGGGATCGGGCGATCTCGTGGTGTTCGTCGGCGACGACCTCGCCCTCGGCTCGGCGGCCCGGGCAGCCC
>NZ_VRVD01000317.1:0-5303 GCF_008040015.1 Methylobacterium sp. WL18
GGCGCGCGCACGCCGCCGAGCGCCGAGACGCTGCCGTAGCCCTCGCGCTCCAGGAAGCGCCCGAACGAGCGCAAGCCCGCCAGCATCCGCATCAACGAGCGGCCGGACACCTCCTCGGCCCGGCGGGCGGCCATGAAGGCGCGGATGTCGCGCACCTTCAGGGCCACCAGCATCGGGATGGTCGGGGTGCCGAGGCGCGAGGCCAGGTGGACCAGGAACTGGCGCAGGTCCCGGCTGTAGGCCTCCACCGTGTTGGGCGACATCCGCCGCTCCCGCGCCAGCCCGTCGACCCAGGCATGGACCGCCTCGCGCAGGTGCGCATCGCCCGGAAGCAGGATCAGGTCATCGGCCGTGTCGCGCGCGCTCATGGCCCCACTCGACCGGTTTTTCGTTGTCGGGGGCTTAACGTCGAGCAGGGTCGCCCCTCAGTTCAAAATCCCGTCCTTGCCCTGGAAACCGGCCAGCGGCGCGGTGAGGACGCAGAGCAGGCCGGTCTCCCGGTAATCCAGGGCGACGTCCCCGGCGACCGTGCCCGCGAAGGCGCGCTCGATCAGGCGGGTGCCGAACCCCTTGCGCGACGGCGCGGTCACCGGGGGCCCACCGGACTCGGCCCAGCTGAGGCGAAGGTGCGGATTGTCACCCCGGGTCTCGATCTGCCAGGTGACGCCGACAGCGCCGGCCGCCGCCGAGAGGGCCCCGAACTTCGCCGCGTTGGTCGCCAACTCATGGATCATCAGCGCCAGGGCGAGGGCCGCCTTGGGCCCGATGTCGAGGGGCGGCCCCTCGATCCGCAAGCGGCCGGCGCGGGCATTGTCGTGGAGCGCCAGGGCCCCGCGGATCACCGCCTCCATGCCGGCCCGCTCGGCATTGCCGGCGAGCAGGATGTCGTGCGCCTTGCCGAGCGCCAGCAGGCGCTGCAGCAGGGCGTCGCGGGCCGACGCGACGTCGGGGGCGTCCCGCAGGGTCTGCGAGGCGATCGCCTGGACCATCGCCAGGGTGTTCTTGAGCCGGTGGCTAAGTTCCTGGCTGAGCATCTCGCGATGCGCGTCGGCCTCGGCCTGCTGCGTCGCATCCAGCATCACGCCGGTCATCCGGGTGGCTCTGCCTTCCGAGCCCCGGACGATGATCGCCTGGTTGAGGACGGTGGCATAGCTCCCGTCGGCCCGCCGGAACCGGTATCCCTCGCTCCAGCGCAGGGGTGCGCCGTCGATGGCCGCCTGGACGCTGCGGCGGACGCGGTCGCGATCCTCGGGATGGATATGCGCGTACCACCAATCGTTGCTCGGCTCGATTTCCGTCGGCTGATATCCGTACAAAGCCGACAAGCCCTCATCCCAGTGGATCCGGCCCGTCTGCGGGTTCCAGTCCCAGATCAGGTCCGTGGTCGCCCGTGACGAGAGGCGGTAGCGCTCCTCCGAGACCGCCAGGGCGTCGCGGACCTGGCGCTCGGCGGCCAGCGCCCCCTCCCGCTCCCGGACTGCGCGGCGCAGTTCCAGCTGCGCCATAACCTGCCGCGCCAGCGCCCGCAGGGCGAAGGCCTGATCCGGCTTCAACCCGTCCGGCCGAGGCGCCGTGTCGATCACGCACAGGGTTCCGAGCGAGACGCCGTCATCGGTCCGCAGCACCGCCCCGGCATAGAACCGGATGAACGGCGCCTCCGTCACGAGGGTGTTCTCGCGGGTGCGCGGATCGGCGGTCAGGTCGGGGATCACCAGCAGCCCGTCCGCGGCGGTCAGCGCGTGGGCGCAGACCGACTGG
Organism: Methylobacterium sp. WL18; assembly: GCF_008040015.1. NCBI lineage: Bacteria > Pseudomonadati > Pseudomonadota > Alphaproteobacteria > Hyphomicrobiales > Methylobacteriaceae > Methylobacterium > Methylobacterium sp. WL18. The sequence continues at coordinate 1,759 of NZ_VRVD01000317.1, forward strand.
CTCAAGGGCGTCTCGCAGGACGGGAAGCCGCATTGGGCCTTGAACCATTGCCGGTCGGCCGCGACGAGGCTGACGAGACCCACCGGCACCGCGCAGATCTGCGTCGCCAGCGTGACGATGTCGTCGAAGGCCGGCTCACGCGGCGTATCGAGGATGCCGTAGCTGTGGAGGACTTGGAGGCGGGCGGTCTCGATCGGGTCTGACATGGCCGGGGGCGGTGGATCGGGCGGGGGCCCGGGAAGCACGCGGAAGCGATCGGGATCGGTCTTAGCCGATCTTGGGCGCGGGAGCATCTTGCACTTCGGTTGAAAGTCTTCCGAGGATTCATGGTCGGCCAGTCGATCCATCCCGGCTCGCCCCAGTTTGATTCCCGTGCGAAGGCTCGTGCGATGACGCTCCTCGCCTATGCCGGCGCCGCCCTCGCGGAGATCGCCGGATGCTTCGCCTTTTGGGCCTGGCTCCGGCTCGGCCGCTCGGCCTGGTGGGCCCTGCCGGGGACCGCCTCCCTGGTGGCGTTCGCCGGCCTGCTGACCCTGGTGGACAGCCCGGCGGCGGGGCGCGCCTTCGCGGCCTATGGCGGAGTCTACGTGGCCGCCTCGGTGCTGTGGCTGTGGCTCGCGGAAGGGCAGCGGCCGGACCGCTGGGATATCGCCGGCGGCGCCGTGTGCCTGGCTGGCACGGCGATGATCCTGCTCGGCCGCCGCGGGTGAGGGCGCCTCACCGCCCCATCGTGTAGAACTCGTCGTTCGGCCGCAGCTCCGTCACGCTGGCCAGCCGGTTCGACAGGGCGAACAGGGCGGTGATCGCCGCGATGTCCCAGATGTCGTCCGGGCTGAAACCGTGGCCCGCCAGCACGGCGTGGTCCTCGGCCTCGACCGTGTGGGCCTCCTGCGCCACCTTCAGCGCGAAGGCCAGCATCGCGCGCTGGCGCGGGGTGATGTCGGCCTTGGCGTAGGCGACCGCGACCTGGTCGGCGAGCAGCGGGTTCTTGGACCGGACCCGCAGGATCGCCCCGTGGGCGATCACGCAGTAGAGGCAATTGTTGGCCGCGCTGGTGGCGACCACGATCATCTCGCGCTCGGCCTTGGTGAGGCCGCCGGGCTTGTCCATCAGCGCGTCGTGATAGGCCATGAAGGCGCGGAACTCGTCCGGGCGGTGAGCCAATGCCAGGAAGATGTTGGGCACGAAGCCCGCCTTCTCCTGCACCAGGGCGATGCGGGCGCGCAGATCCTCGGGCATCTCGGACAGCTTCGGCACCGGGAAGCGGCTGATCGGTGCTGACGCGCTCATGGTCGGGCTCCCTGAATCCCGGTCCCTTGGTGAAACCAGGCGTTCACGATACGTACGGCACGCTCGGGCCGATCGTCGAGGGCAGCCGGCCGGAAAGGACGCGGCCGCCTTTCGGAACACGACGATGGACGAGACAAAAAGCCCTGGAGCGTCATGAGCAGCATCATTCGCATCCTGGGGATCGACCCGGGGCTCCGCCGCACCGGCTGGGGCCTGATCACCGCGCAGGGCAGCAAGCTGACCTACGGCGATTGCGGGGTCGTCACTTCGGACGGCGACCTGCCGCTGGCGCTGCGCCTGCGCGAACTGTTCGAAGGGATCGGGCGCATCGTCGCGGCGCAGACACCCGATGAGGTCGCCGTGGAGGAGACCTTCGTCAACAAGGACGCCCAGGCGACGCTCAAGCTCGGCCATGCCCGGGCCATGGCACTGGTGGTGCCGGCGCTCGCCGGCCTCCCGGTGTTCGAGTACGCCGCCAACCTGATCAAGAAGACGGTGGCCGGCTCCGGCCACGCCGAGAAGGTGCAGATCCAGGCGATGGTCCGCTTCCTGCTCCCGAAGGCCGAATTCCGCGTCGCCGACGCCGCCGACGCGCTGGCTATCGCGATCACCCATGCCAGCCACCGCGACGCGCACGCCCTGCGCAAGACGCACCTGCCGGAGGGCAAGCGGCGCAATCTTACCGGTCAGGCGGCCGCCGGGCAGGGGCTGGCCGGAAAGGGGTTCTCGGCCGCGGCCGCCGCGCGCATCGAGGCGGCCCTGGCGAAGCAGGGCTGATCGGGCAGGCTTTTCGAAAAAGCTTGGTGGGGGAAGTAGGACTCGAACCTACGAAGCTTACGCAGCGGATTTACAGTCCGCCCCCTTTGCCGCTCGGGACATTCCCCCAAGGCGGGTTTCTCACCCGCGGCGCCCTTATGGTGAGGGGCTGGCCGGGTGTCAACGCTTGTCATGGCCGGATCCCGCCTCCCGGGGCGCGTTTACGACGCTTCTCCGGGGTTGAGGATTTCGGAGCCGCTGCGCGGCAGGTCCCGTGCTGGGTCCCGGATCAGGTTCCGCTCCGCTCCACCTGTCCGGGAAAGGGGCGGCGCGGGATGAAACGCCGCGCTCTTTCACGGGCGCATGCAGCGCCAGCGGAATGCGCCCCGGACCCAGCATGGGACGCGCCGCGCAGCGGCTCCTTCCAACCGAACCGGCGTACGCCACCTCATCACCCGGGACGAAAACGCGAACGTTCCGTGTCCCCAGGGATTCACAAAAGAATCCGGATCGGCCACGGTGCGCGGATGTCGCCCTGTTTCACCGGCCCTTGACCCGTCCCGCCCCGTCCCTGCGGTCGCACCAGCGTACGTTGATGGCCCTCGTGGCAGCCATGGCGAGCGGGCAGGCGGGGCATGTCCAGAAGATCCTGGCGGCGGTGACGCCCGGCGGCGGCAAGTCGCTGCTGCCCGTGATCGCGGCGCATACGCTGATCGCGGCGGGCCGAGTGGACCGCGTGGTCTGGGTGGTGCCGCGGGATTCCCTACGCCTCCAGGCCGAGGAGGCCTTCGCCGATCCGCTCTGGCGGGCGACGTTCGGGCATGCGCTCAGCGTCCGCGCGGCCGACAACGAGCGCGATCCCGCCCGGGGCCTCGCCGGCTACGTCACGACCTATCAGGCGGTGGCGGCCGCCCCGGCTTTGCACCTGGCGGAGGCACGGGCCCATCGCACACTGCTGGTGATCGACGAGGTCCACCATCTCCCGGTCCCGGGACGTCCCGGCGCGGATGACTCCTCCACCGAGGAGGCCGAGGCCGGAGCGTGGTCCCGGGCGATGCTGCCCGTGATGGAGGCGGCCGAGATCGGCCTGTTCCTGTCCGGCACCCTGGAGCGGGCGGACGGGCGGCGCATCCTCGGCCTGCCCTACCGGCCGTCCGCCCTCGGCCGCGGGCCTGAACTCGACCTCGAAGCGCCGGGGCTCGCGGTGATCGGCTACTCGCGGTCGCAGGCGCTGGCCGAGCGGGCGGTGCTCCCGGTCACCTTCGGGGCGATCGACGGCGAGGCGAGTTGGCTCGAAGGCGGCCGGATCGCGGGTGACAGCCCCCGGGTCGGGCCGCACCGGCTGGGTGCCGGCTCGGTGCGGGTCACCACCCGGCCGGCCCTGTTCACGGCCCTGCGCACCGGCTTCGCCCGGGATCTCCTGAGCGAATCCTTCTTCGCGACCAAGCGCCTGCGCGCCCGGCGCCGGCTCGAACGCGACCTGCCGGCCGGCGAAATGG
>NZ_VRVD01000318.1:0-5297 GCF_008040015.1 Methylobacterium sp. WL18
GGCCTCGGCGGGCGGGAACGCCGCCTGCACGGACGCCTGCGCCCGGGCCACCTCGGCGACGAACCGGAGATAGGCCTCCATCGGATGTCCCGGTGCCGCCGCAATCAGGCGCGCGGCCCGGTCGGCGAACAGCGTCCCGGGATCGGGCAGCCGCACGAACGGGACCGAGCCCGAGATCCCGATCTTGTCGGGATCGGGCTTCAGCTCACTGAAATCCCGCCGCTGGGGTTTCGGCTCGGACCCGGCGGGCTTCGTCTCGGCCGGAACCGCGGGCTTGCGCCTGAAGAAGTTGGCCACGCCTCAGGATCCGCGCTTGTCCACGGAGCCCCGGCGCACCTTGGAGCCGGCGATCTGCCGGAACCACTTGCGGTGATGCCGGTAGGCCCAGCCGCCCGTCACCGTGCCGCGCACCATCGCCCGGCCGGTGCCGCGCACCCAGATGCCGGCGTAGATGTGGACCACGATGATCGCGATGGCGATCACGGCCGCGAGCGAGTGGGCGAGCAGCGCCCAGCGCTGGGTCTCGATGGTGGTCAACCCGCCGAAGTAGGTGTTCCAGATCATCAGGCCGGTGACGAACATCACGCCGATCAGCGCGGTCTGGCCCCAGAACACGCCCTTCTGGCCGGCATTGTACTTGCCGAGCTCGGGCAGGCGGTCCTCCCGGTTGGTGACCACGTCGCCGATCTTCATCGACCACGCGACATCGTCCTTGTTGGGGATGTTGAGCTTCCAGAAGCGCACGAACAGGAAGAAGAAGCTCACCGCCAGGGCGACGCCGAACCACGGATGGATCGCGCGCGTCGCCTGCCCGCCGCCGAACAGGCCGGTCAGCGAGAACAGGTAAGGCGTGAACATCGCCAGCCCCGAGAGGGTCAGCAGCGTGAACAGGATCGCGGTGATCCAGTGGTTCACGCGCTGAACCCCGGTGTAGCGGGGGACGTACATCACCTCCGGCGCCTCGGACTTGGCGTGATGCAGCGGGCGGGTATCCCCGTCCCGGATATCGTTCTGGCTCGTCATCGGCCTTCTCGCGCGTGACGTGGCGCCGGCCCCGCGCCGCAGCGGCGGCGAGGGCTGGCTTTGAATTCGGTATCGCTTGGCCGGCACGCCGGCCTAGCGAATGCACATAGGGCCGGATGAGACGCGGGTCCCCTCTCCCGTGCGGGAGAGGTCTGCTCTCGCAGAGAGCCGGGTGAGGGATGCGACCTCTCCGGAAGACCCTGGTCCCTCACCCCAACCCTCTCCCGCACGGGAGAGGGGGCGCGTCACGACCTTCACAAGCGGCGGGTCACCCTCGTAACCCGCCGACACGCTCCTATCAGTGCGGCCGCGCCTCGCCGCCGCCGGTCTCGCCGCGGCGCTTGGCCTCGTCGTACTCGACCGCCTCTTCCTCTTCTTCCGGCACGACCTCGTTCGGGCCGGCCGTCACGTAGTGGAAGAAGCCCGCGACCGCGGCAAAGCCCATGGCGGCAAGCCCGAACACCTTGGCGCCGCCCTTCCAGAAGGCCACCAGCGGCGAGATCTTCGGGTCGTTCGGCAGGCCGGCATAGAGGCTCGGCTGGTCGGCGTGGTGCAGCACGTACATGACGTGCGTGCCGCCGACGCCGGCCGGGTCGTAGAGGCCGGCATGCTCGAAGCCGCGCGACTTCAGGTCCTCGACCCGGCTCTCGGCCTGCTCGATCATCGCCTGCTTGGTGCCGAACATGATCGAGCCGGTCGGGCACGCCTTGGCGCAGGCCGGAGCCTGACCCACCGCGACCCGGTCCGAGCACAGGGTGCACTTGTACGCCTTGTGGTCGGTCTGGCTGATGCGCGGGATGTTGAACGGGCACCCCTTCACGCAATAGCCGCAGCCGATGCAGTTCTCCTCGATGAAGTCGACGATGCCGTTGGAATACTGCACGATCGCCCCGGGGGACGGGCACGCCTTGAGGCAGCCCGGCTCGGTGCAGTGCATGCAGCCGTCCTTGCGGATCAGCCATTCGAGGTTCTGGGTCTCCGGGTTCTCGTACTCGGTGAACCGCATCAGGGTCCACGACTTCGGCGTGAGGTCGTGGGGGTTGTCATAGACACCGCGGTTGATCCCGATGTCGTCGCGCAGGTCGTTCCACTCCTCGCAGGCCGACTGGCAGGCCTTGCAGCCGATGCATTTCGACACGTCGATGAGCTTGGCGACCTCCACCTGGCGGCGGATCTCCGGCGGCGTCTCCGTGGAGGCGGAGCGCTGACGGATATCGAGGGAGCTGTAATCGGCCATGCTGTCAGCTCCCCTCAGGCGACCGCGTCGGACGGCGGCGTGGTCGGCTCGATATTCACGAGCCAGGCCTTGAACTCCGGCGTCTCGGTGTTCGCGTCACCCACCACGGGCGTCAGCGAGTTCGGGTGCCATCCTTTCTTCGTCAGGCCCATGAAGCCCCAGTGCTGCGGGATGCCGACGACGTGGACGGGCTTGCCGTCGCAGATCAGCGGCTTGATCCGCTTGGTCACCACCGCCTTGGCCTTGAGCGAGCCGCGCTTCGACCAGACGCGGACCCAGCCGCCCTTGGAGATGCCCTTCTCCTTCGCGAGCTCCTCCGAGATCTCCACGAAGGCCTCGGGCTGGAGGATCGCGTTGATCCGGGCGTGCTTGGTCCAGCCGTGGAAGTGCTCGGTGAGCCGGTAGCTGGTCGCCGCGTAGGGGAACTCCGTCGCGTCGCCGAGGTCGGCCAGGTCGTCCTTGAAGATCCGGGCCGCCGGGGCGCCCTTGATCTTCGGGAACGGGATGTTGGCCATCGGCGATTCGAACGGCTCGTAGTGCGTCGGGAACGGCCCGTCGCGCATGAGCCCCCGGGTCCACAGGCGGGCGACACCCTCCTGGTTCAGGATGAACGGCCCGACGCCCTTATCGGGGGCGACGGTCACGCCGTAATCCGGCACGTCGAAGCCGATCCACTGCTTGCCGTTCCACTCGATAAGCTTCTTCTTCTCCGACCAGGGCTTGCCCTCCGGGTCGCAGGACGCCCGGTTGTAGAGCACGCGCCGGTTGGCCGGCCACGCGAACGCCCAGTTCGGCGCGATGCCGCGGTCGCCGGGATCGGTGTTGTCCCGGCGGGCCATGGTGTTGCCCTTCTCGGTGTAGCAGCCCGAGTAGATCCAGCACCCGCAGGCGGTCGTGCCGTCGTCCTTGAGCTGGGCGAAGCCGTCGAGCTGCCGGCCCGCCGGCATGACGGTCCCGTTGAGGTCGGGCGTCGGCGCCACCGTGTAGCCGTTCAGCTCGCGGGCGAGCTCGGTCGGCGTCGGCGACTCGGCGATGGCGTAGTCCCATTTCAGGTTGACGATCGGGTCCGGGAACGCGCCGCCGTCCTTCTTGTAGGCCGCCTTCACGCGGAGGAAGATCTCCGACATGATCTCGATGTCCGAGCGGCACTCGCCCGGAGCCTCCTGGGCCTGCCAGTGCCACTGGAGCCAGCGGCTGGAGTTCGACAGCGAGCCCTCTTCCTCCGCGAACAGGGTGGTCGGCAGCTCGAACACCTCGGTCTGGATCTTGGTCGGGTCGACGTCGTTGTACTCGCCGTGGTTCTCCCAGAACCGGGCGGTCTCCGTCTTGAGCGGATCCATCACCACGATGAACTTCATCTTGGAGAAGGCTTCCGTCATCTTGGCGCGGTTCGGGAACGACAGCAGGGGGTTGAAGCCCTGGATGATGTAGCCCGCCATCTTGCCCTGCTTGGCCAGCTCGAACCCACGGATCACGTCGTAGGTCGGCACGTCGAGCTTGGGCAGGTAATCGTAGGCCCAGTCGTTCTCCTTCGTCGCCTTGTCGCCCCACATCATCTTCTGGAACGAGACGAAGAACTTGTTGTAGTTCTGCCAGTAGCTGGTCTGGCCCGGGCGCAGCGGCTTGAACTGCCGCTTGGCGATGTAGCTCGCGTAGTCCGGCTCCTTCTCCACGGGCAGGTTGAGATAGCCCGGGATGAGGTTCGACATCAGCCCGAGATCGGTCAGCCCCTGGATGTTGGAGTGGCCGCGCAACGCCTGCATGCCGCCGCCGAGCATGCCGATGTTGCCGAGCAACGTCTGGACGATGCACATCGAGCGGATGTTCTGCGAGCCCTTGGAGTGGTGCGTCCAGCCGAGCGCGTAGAGCGAGGCCATCGTCCGCTCAGGGGACGACGTGGTCGCCATCAGCTCGCAGACCTTCAGGAAGGTCTCCTTCGGCGAGCCGCAGATCCGCTCCACCATCTCGGGCGTGTAGATGGCGATGTGCTTCTTCAGGAGCTGCATGACGCAGCGCGGATGCTGCATCGTCTCGTCGACCACGGCGTAGCCGTCGGGACCGATCTCGTAGTCCCAGGTGGTCTTGTCGTAGTCGCGCTTGTCGGCGTCGTAGCCGGCGAACAGGCCCTCGCTGAAATCGTAGCCCTCGCGGACGACGTAGCCCGCGTTGGAATAGGCCGCGACGTAGCGGTGCTGCAGCTTGTCGTTGTCGATCAGGTACTTCGCGACACCCGACAGGAACGCGATGTCGGTCCCCTGCCGGATCGGGCAGTACAGGTCGGCCACCGACGCCGTGCGGGTGAAGCGCGGGTCGACGACGATGAGCTTGGCGTTGTTATGGGCCTTCGCCTCGACGACCCACTTGAATCCGCACGGATGCGCTTCGGCGGCATTGCCGCCCATCACGGTAATCACGTCCGCGTGCTTGATGTCCATCCAGAGGTTGGTCATCGCACCGCGTCCGAAGGAGGGCGCCAAACTGGCGACCGACGGACCGTGTCAAACCCTGGCCTGATTATCGAAGACCAGGGCCCCCATGCTGCGCACTGTCTTGTAGGTCAGCCAGGCCGTCTCGTTGGTGGTGGCCGAGGCGCCGAGGAAGCCCGTCGTGGTCCAACGGTTGACCGTCAGCTCTTCGTTCTTGGCCAGGAAGTTCTTGTCCCGATCCTCCTTGAGGAGGGTCGCGATCCGGTCCAGCGCGAAGTCCCAGGAGACGCGCTTGAACGCGGACGTGCCGGGGGCGCGGTAGAGCGGGTACTTCGTGCGGGTCTCGGAATGCACGAAGTCGAGCAGCGCCGAGCCCTTGGGGCAGAGGGTGCCGCGGTTGACCGGGTGATCGGGGTCGCCCTCGACATGCATCACCGAGGAGCGCGCGTTCTTCGAGCGGTCGCCGAGGCTGTACAGGATGACGCCGCACGCCACAGAGCAGTACGGGCACGTGTTGCGGGTCTCGCGCATCTGCGCGAGCTTGAACGGCCGCACTGCGGCGGCCATGGCCGGCTGGAGGCCGCCGAAGCCGAGTGCGCCGAGCGAGCCGC
>NZ_VRVD01000319.1:0-5297 GCF_008040015.1 Methylobacterium sp. WL18
GCCACCGCGACCCCGGAGGCGCTGGCCCGCCTCGCCCCGGCCGAGCGTGAGCGCGCGGTGCTCCTGGTGCAGGATGCGTTCACCAGCCATTTCGAGGCGGCCCTGGTGGTGGATGCCTGCGCGCTCCTGATCGCCCTCGGCTTCCAGCCGTGGCTCGTGCCCTACCGGCCGAACGGCAAGCCGCTGCACGTGCACGGCTTCCTGGCCCGGTTCGCCGCGGTGGCGCGGTCCAACGCCGCGATGCTGCGGGCGCTGGCTCGCTCGGGCGTGCCGCTCGTCGGCCTCGACCCCTCGATGACGCTGACCTACCGGTCCGAATACGCCCAGGCGCTCGGCGCCGACGACCTGCCCAAGGTCCAGATCCTGCAGGAATGGCTCGCCACGCAACTCGACCGGATCGCGCCCCGGCCGGGCAACGCGACCCTGCGGCTGCTGCCCCATTGCACCGAGCGCACCAACGCCCCCGGCGCGGTCCGCGACTGGCAAGCGGTGTTCACCCATCTCGGGCTGCGGCTCGACGTGCCGGCAGCGGGCTGCTGCGGCATGGCCGGGACCTATGGCCACGAGACGCGCAACCGCGCCACCTCGGAAGCGATCTACGGCTTGAGCTGGGCGCGCCACGTCGCCGAGTCCCCCGGCGGTACCCTGCTGGCGGACGGCTATTCCTGCCGGTCCCAGGCCAAGCTGATCGACGGCGCGCGGCTCCGCCACCCGGTCCAGGCCCTCCTCGACCATGTGCGGACGAGCGCCGTCGGCGCCGCCCCGTTCCATCCCGAGCACGCCGCGGCGGCGGCGCGATGAAGGTCGCGATCCTCGGGGCCGGGGCGGTCGGCTGCTATTACGGGTTCCTGCTGGCCCGGGCCGGCCACGCGGTCACGCTGATCGGCCGCCCGGCCCTGGTCGCGGCCGTCGAGGCCGACGGGCTGGTGTTGGAGAGTGCGGCCGGGCGCGAGACCCTCGCCGTCCGGGCGACCACGACGGGCGACGGCGTCGCCGGGGCCGATCTGGTGCTGGTCTGCGTCAAGTCGGGCGACACGGAAGCCGCCGGGGCGACCATCGCCCCGCATCTCAGCCCCTCGGCGACGATCCTCAGCCTGCAGAACGGCGTCGACAACGCCGAGCGCCTGGGCGCCGTGCTCGGGCGGCCGGTGGTGCCGGTGGCGGTCTACGTCGCCACCGAGATGGTCGGGCCGGGGCGGGGCCGGCACAACGGCCGGGGCGACCTCGTGCTCGGCGCCTCGGCAACGAGCGAAACCATCGCCGCCGCGCTCATCGCCGCCGGGATCCCGACCACCGTCTCGGAACGGGCCTTGGACGCGCTCTGGGGCAAGCTGATCCTGAACTGCGCCTACAACGCCCTGTCGGCCCTGACCCAGTTGCCCTACGGCCGCCTTGTACAGGGCGAGGGCGTCGTCGCGGCGATGACCGACGTGGTGCAGGAATGCGTCGCGGTGGCGAACGCCTCGGGCGTGACGGTACCCGACGACATCCTCGACACGGTGCTCGCCCTCAGCACCAGCATGGCCGACCAGCGCTCCTCCACGGCCCAGGACCTCGCCCGGGGCCGGCCGAGCGAGATCGACCACCTCAACGGATACGTGATGCGGAGAGGCGCGGCCCTGGGCATTCCGACGCCGGCCAACCGGATGCTGCACACGCTGGTCAAGTTGGTTGAGGGAGGTGATATTTCGCGGGTTGTCCCGTCCGCGTCCCACCCTTCTCAAGCTATCGGACGGTCTAGTAGCTGACAGGGTAGCCAGTTTCAAATGAACAAGCCTGACCCAAAGCGGATATGTGGCTTTCGAGAGACTTGATCACGAGAGCAGACCTGTCGATCCTGGCTCACGCAGCCTCGGCAAGATCATGCGTAATCGTTTCCAGGTCACGGATGAGCTGAGCGACATCATTGGCCGGTACAACCGTTTTGAGGCCGCCGTGAACAACGGCGTTTCTCAGGCTGGTCAACTCCCGAAGCCTACGAGCATCAACCTCTTTCAGATATCCCATCTCTGCAAGCGTCTGAACAGCCTGAACTGGAGACAAAGGTCGCGCCCTGGTCGTCTCCCCCTGGGGCGTGACCAACCGAGCAATCGCTTCGAGAAGCGACCATGCAATCACCAGTGCCGCTCGCTCGTGCCCGCTTTCCAGCAACGTCCGAGCCTCCGCGATGCCGGACGCTAGCTCACTTGCCGTTGGCGCGGACAAGTCCGTCCTGACTTCGACGGGCGGTGCCACATAGAAAACTCGGAACTCCCAGCCCTTCTGGGCTTCGACGAGGTTTGCTATTTTAGCCAGGCTCTCTCCTTGTGCGTCGTGCCGACGTGCCTTGATTTCGATTACGACCCCGCCATCCGGACCAATGCCCAGCGCATCGGGACGGTAGCCTTTGAGAAACTCGGGAATTACTTGTGGCGACGGTTGGATGTAGAATTTCCAGCCCCGCTTTTCTGCATCCTTCTGCAATCGTCCCAAGAGACCGTCGATCTGGGTGGCAAATGCCTTTGCCTCGGAAGGCTGATACGTCATGCTGCTTCCCTCCAACTCAGATCGTCGTCAATTCTGATATATACGACTGGCGGCCCAGCCCTGGCCGCTTCCTCCAATTTTTCAGTAATAGAAGCGAACTCGACGATTATTCCCGGCTCAATTTTTTGAGCTATGACGCGCTCGATCACTCGATCGTCCAGATAAACGACTTCCAGCATGCCGTCGAGTATGAGCTTGACGATGTTGTCGATATCCCCTTCCATAGTACTAGGTGAAAAATACAATATCTTCACGGCGATCGGCCGATCGTCAAGCAAAGTAAATTCGCGATGCGCGTCGATGCAATCCTTTGCCGCCCGCCGCACCATCAGTTTCCATTCCTCTTTCGCTTTCACGTTTTTGGATTGGTGCGAACGAGGAGTCTCTTGGATCATGAACTCAATCGGAAACGGCAGCACAAATTCATCGTCGATCTCATCGCCCATTGCCGCCTGCCAAGGTCGCCTACCAACAGGCATCACTAGCATTTTGGCGATATCGGGTCACCGACACTTTCGTTTCACTTGCGATCATCCCGGCTGTTTGGATGAGCAATTAAAATGAGCGCGAATTCGAATGACCAACTTCTAGATGGCGGCAAACTACTGATCGCTATCGATCCAAGCCCGTCGGCACGCTGAAAGCATCCAGTCTCGTCGATCAGCTTACGCATTCGCCTTGCGCGTCGCCGCCGCCTTCTTGGCCGAGGCCGAGCGCTGTTCCGGCGTCCGCCCGGCGGAAGCCTTGCCCCCTGTCGCCCCGCCCTTGTGGGCCGCCGGATGGCCGGTGGCCTTGCCGCGGCCGGAGCCGCCCGGCTTCTTGCCGCCGCCGTCGTCCTTGTTGACCGTGGCCCAGGCGCGGGATTCCGCTTCCTCCTCCGGCACGCCGCGCGCCTCGTAGGAGTCGGCGATGTGCTCGGCCTTGCGCTTCTGCTTGTCGGTGTATTTCGCCTTGTCTCCCTGCGCCATCGCGCGTCTCCTCAAGCTCAGCCTACGCCGGTGGGACCGTCGAGGATGGCCCGCACGCGGCGGACCAGTTCCGTGCGCCGGTAAGGCTTGTTGAGAAGGTCAAACTCCGAACCGCCGATATCGGTTCGCTCCAGGCTCGCCTCCGCGTAGCCCGTGGCCAGCAGGACCTTGAGCTTGGGCTGGCGGCGGCGCGCCTCGCGGGCGAGCAGCACGCCGTTCATGCCGCCCGGCATGATCAGGTCGGTGAACAGCAGGTCGATCCGCTCGCTGGATTCCAGGATCTCCAGGGCCTCGCGGGCATTGCTGGCCATCAGCGTCGTGTAGCCGAAGTCCCGCAGGATGGTGCGGGCGAGTTCGGCCACGTCCTCGCGGTCGTCGACGATCAGGATCGTCTCGGTGCCCTGCCGGTCCACGGCCCGGTGCGAGACCTTGGATGGGGCATGCGCGTCGCCGTCGGTCGCCGGGAAGGACAGGCGCACCGTCGTGCCGGCGCCGACCACGGACTCGATCTGGGCGGCGCCGCCGGATTGCTTGGCGAAGCCGTAGACCATCGAAAGGCCGAGCCCGGTGCCCTTGCCCTCCTCCTTGGTGGTGAAGAACGGATCCATCACCCGGGCCAGCACCGCGGGCGGGATGCCGGTGCCGCTGTCGCGGATGGCGATGCTGACGTAGCGGCCCGCGCGCAGCGGCCCGATCTCGCCCCTGGCCGCGACCGCGTTGTTCTCCGTGGTGATCCGGACGGTGCCGCCCTCCGGCATGGCGTCCCGGGCGTTGATCAGCACGTTGAGGATCGCGACCTCGGCCTGCGTCGGGTCCACGCGGCAGTTCCAGAGATCCTGGGCGAGATCCAGCTCGATCGTCACCGCCTCGCCCACGGAGCGGGCGACCATGTCGCGCATCCCCTCGACCAGCGTGTTGAGGTTGACGGCGCGCCCGTCCAGCCGCTGCTTGCGGGCGAAGGCCAGCAACTGCTGCGTCAGCGTCGTCGCGCGCTCGGCCGCCTGCCGGATGTTGTCGGTGGCGCGCCCGAGCCGGGCGCGGTCCGCATCGGGCTTTTCGAGCCCGGAGGCCAGGATGTCGACGTAACCGACGATAACCTGCAGCAGGTTGTTGAAGTCGTGCGCGATGCCGCCGGTGAGCTGGCCCAACGCCTCCATCTTCTGCGCCTGGCCCAACGCCTCCTCGGCGTCGCGCCGGCGCGAGACGTCGAGCTGCGAGCCGAAGAAATACACGAGCTCCCCGGCCGAATTGTACACCGGCGAGACGAACAGGGCGTTCCAGAAGCTCGAGCCGTTCTTGCGGTAGTTCAGGATCTCGGTGGCGAATTCGCGCTTCTCGGCGATCGCCGAGCGGATCTGGTCGACGGTCTCGCGGTCGGTCTCCGGGCCCTGCAGGAACCGGCAATTGCGCCCGACCAGCTCTTCCGGCGTGTAGCCGGTCATCGCCAGGAAGGCGCGGTTGGCGAAGATGATCGGATTGTCCGGCTGGCGCGGATCGGTGACGATCATCGGCATGCGGGTGGTTTCCACCGCGGCGAAGAAGATGTCGCTCTTGGGGTCGGCGACATCGCTCGCCGCGCCGTCCCTGACGACCGCGCTCGGTCCGATCGGAGGTTTTTCAGGGGAATCGGCCATGGCGTGCAGTCTTGTTTGTTCCAGTCGTGGACAGATGGGGATGGCGGTCCGGTGCCGGCATCGGGCTGCGACTCTAGGAAGGCGCGCGACGGCGTCGTCCGGTCACGCCACGTCGGCGTCGTCGCGCGTGGCGGGGGTCAGGCCGCCACCGGCCGGGCCGGACCGGGGA
>NZ_VRVD01000031.1:0-20687 GCF_008040015.1 Methylobacterium sp. WL18
CCCCCGCGCAGGCCGACCGCATCCCCGTCGCCGCCCTCGGCGCCCCGACCGTCCATGATCATGATCCCGGACTTCCCATGAGCCGCGGCCCGATACGGTCACGCCCACGGCCTATACCAATCGCGCGCCCGGCTCGACTGAGCTTGGCAATGCCTGTCCGCCTGGAAGCGCGGCTATTACGTCGAGAGTATGGCCAAGCCTGTTCGGCGCGCGGATGCGGCGACCGGGGGAGGTCGGAGGCGGACGCGATCCACAGATCGGAGGCAGGGCCAAGCCGGTGGCGATCATCGCCGGCTCAAGGCTCGTCGGAGCCGTGCCGGGTTTTCGCTCTGTGAGGAAGTGGCGCGCCCTACGGGAATCGAACCCGTGTTTTCGCCGTGAAAGTGCGAAGTCGATCGTCCAAACCAGTCCAATCTCGTCCAGATAAGCCATTGATGCAGAATGTTTTATCTCGGATTTTGGTGTTGGCTTGTCCAATCCGGCGTGCCATCATCCAACCACGTCGACGGGACACTGACGGGACACCATGGCTCGCAACGCGCGCGCACCGAAGCTCGAAACTCGAACCAGTCGGTTGCGTCTGCAGGTAGCCAAAAAGCCCGTTTTCGCCCGCATCGCGCCGGGAGTTTCGCTCGGCTACCGCCGTAATGAGACCGCTGGAACTTGGGTACTGCGGGTAGCCGACGGAAAGGGCGGCTCCTGGACTAAGCGGATCGGGCTGGCCGACGACTTCAGTGAGAGCAACGGTCAAAGCGTGCTCACCTTCTGGGAGGCACAGCAGCTCGCAAAAACCTTGGCAGGCGGCGAGAAAGGGGAGGGGGCGCAGCAGGCGCTACTCACCGTCGAGATCGCCGCTCGAACCTACCTAGCGAGCCTTGAAGCCCGGAACCGGCGCACGGCCTACGATGCTCGTCTGCGCTTGGAACGGCTCTTTCTGCCACGCTTTGGCTCGAGCCGGATCGAGGATCTCACACGCCGCCAGCTCGAAGCATGGCGCGATTGCTTAGTGCGGACGGGCGGCGACGCTGAGCAATGCCGCCGCAGCCAGGACACCGCTAACCGGGTGCTCAGCATCGTCAAGGCGATGCTCAACCACGCGGTGGGGGATCCGACGAATGGTTTGACGAACGATAGCGCCTGGCGGCTCGTTCGACCGTTCCAACGAGTCGGCCGGCCTCGCGAGGTGCACTTCACGCCCACGGAGGTGCTGCGCCTACTCGATGGATGTGAAGACGCCGGTTTTCGTGACCTGCTGACGGCAGGATTCCTGACAGGCGCGCGCTACGGGGAGCTTGCAGCCTGTCAAGTCCGGCACTTCGATGCGGAGGACGCAACTCTTTACGTGCCGCGAGGTAAGACAGGAGCTCGCATTATCATACTACAGCCCGAAGCAACGACGTTCTTCGCACGGCTGGTTGGCGGGCGTGAGAAAGACGCGCCGCTTCTGCCGCGCGCTGACGGAGACGCGTGGGGTGCAAGTCACCAAGTGCGGCCGATGAAGCGAGCGCTACTGGCTGCGAAGCTTGATCCGTCTGGCACGTTCTACGCGTTGCGACACTCGTACATCTCACGTGCTATCGAGGCGGGGATACCGCTGAACGTAGTCGCGGAGAACTGCGGAACGAGCGTGAGGATGATCGAGACCACCTACGCCAAGGTGCTGGCCGCGAAGCGGCGAGAGTTTATCGCGAACGGCGCACCTCGTTTGTTCTCTGACGCGGCTTGAGCTTAAAAAATCAGATTGGGAGCCTCGGATCCCGACTGCTCTAACATGCAATTCATTTCGGCGAGAAATCGCGGTGGCAAGCGATTAGAATCTGGATCGTCCTCTTCCTTAACGATGCATTGCTAAATCGTCCGGCCCCGTTTTCCAGCCTCTAAAACTGGATTTTTCTGCGCGTCCGGGAAAGACTGGGGGTGCCCCCAACCTCACGTTTGGTTTCGGAGGATCTTCGCAATTTCTTGGACGCCCTCAGCCGCTCCAAGGCAGACGTTGGTTTACTGAACGCCACGCTTGCTTACACAACGCTATAGGACAAACTCGAGCATTGCTCGCGTGGGAGCGTGATTGAGGATTTTGATGCCGATCCGCATCATTGTTGAAAGCGGACGTTCTGCTTTGCGCCCATTTCAGCCGTCTGAGCGCTCTTTTTCGACCGCCAGCGCTGACATCCCTCTATCCCACGCATCAGTGCTACAGGCACGGCTCGTCGGCTCGCAAGCCGTTTACGGATGACTCCGTCCGGCCGAGCGAGTGGCGTTCTGCTGCGTGGAAAGTGGGAATGACCATAGCCTCATACGACGCGGCGCTCAACTCAGCCGGCGTGGGTGCCTTCCAGAAGCGGCTTTTCGCGGTGTTCGGCCTCGTGTGGGCCGCGGACGCGATGCAGGTGCTCGCGATCGGCTTCACGGCCACCTCTATCGCTGTCACCTTCGCCATTCCCGTGCAGCAGGCGCTGCAAGCGGGGAGCGCCCTCTTTCTCGGCATGCTGGTCGGCGCTTTCCTGTTTGGACGCCTTGCCGACCGTTTCGGGCGCCGACCCGTCCTGATCGCGTCCGTGTTGATCGACGCAACCTTCGGTCTCGCATCCGCCTTCGCACCCAGCTTCGGCTGGTTGATCGCCCTACGGTTCCTGACCGGCCTCGGGGTCGGTGGCACGCTTCCCGTGGACTACGCGATGATGGCCGAGTTCCTGCCCGCCGATCGACGAGGCCGATGGCTGGTGGCGCTGGAGGGCTTCTGGGCAGTCGGCACCGTCGTGCTCGCACTCACTTCGCTCGCGGCACAAGGCTCGCGACCAGACGATGCGTGGCGGATCGTGTTCGCGGTGACCGCCGCGCCGGCCCTGATCGGTCTCGTGCTGCGCCTCTTGATCCCTGAATCGCCGCTGTTTCTTTTCCGTCGCGGCCGCATCGCGGAAGCGAATGTCGTCCTCGCGCAGGTCGCACGAGCCAATGGACATGCCGGCATCGCAGCGGACTTGTCGCTGGCCGTGCAACCGGACGCGACACCGGGATCCGCGCCATCGATCTTCCGGCCTGACTTGCGCCGGCGTTCGGCGCTGATCCTCGCCGTCTGGCTGCTCGTGTCGGCCTCGTACTACGGCGTGTTCGTTTGGCTGCCGGTACGACTGGCAGGACAAGGCTTCGGCTTCCTGCGCGGCGAGGCGTTTCTCGTGCTGGTCGCGCTCGCGCAGGTGCCAGGCTACGCGCTCGCCGCATATGGGGTGGAGCGATGGGGGCGGCGACCAACCCTCGTCGCCTTTCTGCTTCTTAGCGCGATCGGCTGCTTCGCATTCGGACTCGGATCGTCGGTCAATCTTCTGGCGACGGCGACGCTCTTGATGAGCTTTGCGCTGCTCGGCACTTGGGGGGCACTCTACGCCTTCACACCCGAGCTCTTTCCCACGGAGCTGCGCGCAACAGGCATGGGCAGCGCTGGCGCCATGGCGCGACTGGGCGGCCTTCTCTCACCGACCGTTTTTGCCCCCCTGATCGCGAGCAGTTTCAGCCTCGCGCTTGCGGTGTTCGCCGCGTTGCTCGCGCTTGCCGCCGCCCTCACGGTGACGATCGATCTCGAGACCAGACGGATGCCTCTCGAGTGACACGGAAGCAGCGGCTGATGCGGCGTGAGGGGCTGGGGACCGACCACGTCACGATCTTTCACCACTGAAGCGGGCACGACCAGTTCGAGCTGGTCATCATCATAAATTGGATTTGAAGGGCAAGCGTTCTCTCACCAGCAACGGTTTAGAGGAACCCGATTGAGAACCAGGGCACGAGGATGATGGCCATCAGGCCGATCAGCAGGGCGACGATGTAGCCGACGATCGGCCGCATGCCCGCATCGGGGTGGATCCGGCTGATCGCGCAGGCGGCGTAGTAGCCCACCCCGAAGGGCGGCGCGAACAAGCCCACCCCCATCGCCAGGATCACCACCATCGCGTAGTGCACCTCGTGCACGCCCACGCTCCGCGCGATCGGGAACAGCAGCGGCCCGAACAGCACGATCGCCGGGATGCCCTCCAGCACCGAGCCGAGGATGATGAACGCCACCGCCGAGACCAGCAGGAAGCCCAGCGGCCCGCCGGGCAGGCTCGTCATCACCACCGCCAGCGTCTGCGAGAAGCCCGACTGCGTCAGCGCCCAGGCCATGCCCGTGGCCGCCCCGATGATCAGCAGGATCGCGCCCGACAACGCCGCCGTTGTCACCAGCATCGGGTAGAGCCGCCCCACCGGGAACTGCCGGTAGATCAGCAACCCCGCCAAGACCGCGTAGACGATGCCGATGGTCGAGACCTCGGTGGCCGTGGCGATGCCCTCCACCACCGCGTAGCGGATCACGAAGGGCAGGGCGAGCGCCGGCACCGCCACGAGGAACGACCGGCCGATCACACGCCCCGAGGGCCGCGCCACATGGCTCAGGTCCTCGCCCCGGTAGCGCCACCACACCAGCCCGCACAGCGTCACCGCCAGCACGAGGCCCGGCACCAGGCCCCCGGTGAACAGAGCGGTGATCGACACCCCCGTCACTGAGCCGATGGTGATCAGCACGATTGAGGGCGGGATCGTTTCAGTCTGCGCGCCCGTGGCCGCCAGCAGGGCCACGAGGTCGCCCTCCTTGGCGCCCCGCGCCTTCATCTCGGGAAACAGCACGGGCGCGACCGCCGCCATGTCAGCGGCCTTCGAGCCAGAGATACCCGACACGAGGTACATCGCCCCCACCAGCACGAAGTGCAGGCCGCCGCGGACGTGACCGAGCAGGGAGGCCAGGAATCCGACCATCGCCCGGGCCATGCCGGTCATCTCGATCAGCAGGCCGAGGAACACGAACAGCGGCACTGCAAGCAGGATCAGGTGGCTCATGCCCTCGTCCATGCGCCCTACCACCACCATCGAGGGGGCGTTGGTGGTGAGCGCGATGTAGCCGAAGGTGGCGAGTCCAAAGGCGAAGGCGATCGGCACACCAGAGAAGACCAGCATCCCCACGCCCAGCACGAAAAACACCAGAAGGTTGAGGTTGCCTAGTGTCGCCAGCACCGGCTGGAGCGCCACGAGCCCAGCGGCCAGCCCCGCCCCGGTGGCGAGCGCGGCCAGTGTCATCTTCCAATCGGCGGTCTGGAGCAGGCGGATCACTGCGATCGCCAGCATCAGGGCGAAGCCGATCGGCAGGGCGGCGGCGCGCCAGGCGTTGTTCAGTTCGAGCGCCGGTGTCTGGACGAAGATCTCCTCGGAGGCGAACTCGTAGGCCGGGTGCAGAACGAGGACGACGAAGACGAGCCCAGCCACCAGCGCCAAGGTCTCGAGGAAGGTCCGCAGCCGGGGCCCGGCCATGGCCACCAGGGCAGTCATGCGCATGTGCTCGGCCCGGCGGAACGCCACCACGGCGCCCAGCATCGCCAGCCACAGGAACAGGATGCCCGCCAGTTCGTCCGACCAGATCAGCGGATCGTGGAAGACGTAGCGGCTGACAACGCCGGTGAGCATCACCACTACCTCGGCCACCACCAAGAGGGCAGCCGGGATCTCGATCAGCGGGCCGAGGGCTCGGTCGAGCGTGCGCGCCCAAGCGCGCTTGGCCGACGCCGCCGGCAAGGCAGGCGTCTCGTCCGCGAGTTCGAGTTGCATGTCGTCCCCCCTAAGGCCGCTCTCTCCAACACAGCATCTGGACGACCGGATCTGATCAGGTCAGTCGGCGTTTGTTGTTCGCGGTCGAGGAATGCAGAGCTAATAGTCGGCTCAGACTTTGATAACGAAAGGATCCTGGATCTCGCTGCTCAGTTCGCACCAGACGCTCTTGGTCTGGAGGTACTGGTCGATCGCGTGGATGCCATTCTGCCGGCCGAGGCCGCTGTCCTTGTAACCGCCAAACGGAGAGTTGAAGGCCATCGCCCGGTAGGTGTTGATCCACACCGTACCCGCTTGGAGCGTGCGGGCCATTGTATGGGCTCGAGTGAGATCCCGCGTCCAGACGCCGGCCGCGAGCCCGAACGGCGTGTCGTTCGCCGCCGACACCACCTCGCTCTCATCGTCGAAGGGGATCACACCGAGGACCGGCCCGAAAACTTCCTCTCGCAATAGGCAGTTCCCAGTCGAGAGGTTATGCAGGATGGTTGGCGAGAAGAAGTAACCGTCGGGGAATTCCGGTACGGATGCGCGCTCGCCGCCGACTAGGATCTCGGCGCCGTCGGCCAGGGCGCGCCGCACCATCGTTTCGTCCTTCGCGAGCTGCGCTGCCGTTGCCACCGGCCCCATCTGGGTGGCCGGATTCATGGGATCGCCCAGGACGATGCGGCCAGCCCGGGCGACGAGCCTGTCTACGAAGCGCTCGTAGATTGGGCGCTGGATGTAGGCTCGCGATCCAGCAACGCAGGTCTGCCCCGCCGCCGCGAAGATGCCCGCGAGCACGCCGGCCTCAGCCCGATCAAGATCGGCATCCGCGAAGACGATGTTCGGGCTCTTGCCGCCCAGCTCGAGCACAGTGCTAACCAGCCGCTTGCCGGCCGCCGTCGCGATAGCACGACCGCCCGCGTCGCCGCCCGTGAAGTTGATCTTCGCCACCTTGGGATGGTCGACCAGGGCCTCGCCCGCTCCCCGCAGTCCCGTCACCACGTTGATCACGCCAGGGGGAATGCCAGCCTCCTCGGCTAGGCGCGCGAGTTCGATGGCAGAGGCGGAGGTGACCTCGGAGGGTTTGATGACGACAGTGTTGCCCGCCGCCAGAATCGGCGAAAGGGCCATGATCGTCAGGAAGGTCGGGGAATTCCAAGGCACGATGACGGCGACGACGCCAAGCGGTTCGCGCAGTGTATAGTTGAACACGCTCGTACGATCGAGCGGGATGACGGTTCCCTCGACCTTGTCCGCCAGCCCCCCGAAATAATATAACCAGTCCTGCACGAGACGAGCCTGAGTGTGCATCTCAGCGTAGAGTTTGCCGTTCTGTTCCGTCTCGAGGGCGGCGATGCGCTCGGCATGCTCCGCTATCTTGTCGCCCCACTTCATCATCAGGCGCCCGCGGCGAGTGGGCGACAGGCGCCCCCAGGGGCCATCCAGGGCGGAAGCAGCCGCGCCGACGGCGGCATCGACGTCGGCGGCCGAGGAATCGGCGAACGTGCCCCAAACCTGGCCGGTCGTCGGATTGTACGACTGGAATGTTCGCCCATCCGTGGCCGAGGCGTCGCGGCCGGCGATGAAGTTCGCGTAGACGTTGCGCGTACCGTGCGAGAGCGAAAGGGGCATAAGGGTCACTCTGTGGTGGGGGGATCGACGGCGCGGATGTCAGGCGCCTGGGGTTGCGCTCTCGGGTGAGGCGCATCGCTGGGTGACGCGCCAGACCGCGCTGTCGAGGGGAGTGCCGCGCCATTGCGCGAGGTGGCGATCGCTTGCCACGAGGCGCGACTGATCGATCCCGGTGCTCACGCCCATCGCCTCCAGCATCGACACGACGTCCTCGGTCGCGACGTTGCCGGTCGCGCCGGGCGCGTAGGGACAGCCGCCGAGGCCGCCGATGGCGGTGTCGAAGTGGATGATGCCGGCCTGGAGCCCGGCCAGAATGTTGGCCAGGGCGCAGTCGCGGGTGTTATGAAGGTGAAGCTCGAACACGATGCTCGGGAAACGCGCGATCAGCTCCCGCGCCAGCCGGTCGACCTGCATTGGGTTGGCGACGCCGATCGTGTCGCACAGGCCAATCCGCTCACACCCGCCCTTAACCAGCCGAGCCACGATGGCGTGGATGCGCTCCTCCGGCACCTCGCCGTCAAAGGGGCAGCCGAAAACCGTCGATAGCGAGATCCGCCGCAACAATCCGTCCGCTCCCGCCGCCGCGTGCAGGTCGAGGATCTCCTTCAGTGACTCCTCGGTCGAGCGATTGAGGTTTCGACGGTTATGGCTATCCGTCGCTGAAAAGACGAAGGTCATGCCGGCGAGGCCAGCGCGCTGCGCGCGCTCCATACCGCGCTTGTTGGGGATAAGCGCGTAGGCGCTAACCGGCAGATGGCGGGTCGCCCGTACGACCTCCTCGGCATCGGCGAGGTTCGGGATCCATGACGGATGGGTGAACGAGGTTACCTCGATCTCGCGGAGGCCGGACGCAGCCAACTGCACAATAAGCCTGATCTTCTCCTCAGTCGGCATGAAGCGTGTTTCGTTCTGGAGGCCGTCGCGAGGACCGACCTCGGTAATGTGAGCGAACGCGGGCAGCTGCATCCTCACGCCTCCAACCGGAAAGCGCGGTCGAGAATGTCCATCAGGCCCTCGTAGGTGACGTCGCGGGGGTTCGGACGGACCTGCCGAAAATTTGTCAGGCCGTCGCGGGCGAGCGCGTCCATGGCGCTGCGCGGAACTGCGAGATCGTCGAGATATACAGGGATGCCGACGTCGCGTGACAGGGCCTCGACCGCCGCGACGGCCCGCTCGGCACCTTCGCGGACTGAGAGATGGGTCACCGTCTCGCCGAGCGCCACGGCGATGTCGCGGTAGCGCGGCAGATTCGCGACGAGGTTCCAGCGCATGACGTGGGGAAGAAGAACGGCGTTGGCGATGCCGTGAGGAATGTTGAACTGTCCGCCCAGCGGCATCGCCAGGCCGTGCACCATCCCGGTTGCCGCGCTGCCGAAGGCGTATCCCGCATAGAGGCTCGCCGTTAGCATCGCATCACGCGCGCCGATGTTCTGGCCGTTGTGAACGGCCGTCCGCAGGTTCTCACCGATCAGGCGGATCGCCTTCAGTGCGAAGTCGTCGGTCATCGGCTGGGCGAAGCGCGAGACATAGGCCTCGATCGCGTGCGTTAGGGCATCCATGCCGGTCGCGGCGGTAACCGAAGCCGGGAGGCCGAGCGTCAGCTCGGGGTCGAGTAGCGCCGTGTCGGCGAGCAGGTAGCGGCTGACGATGCCCTTCTTGGTATTCTGCGCCTTCAGGCTGAGGACGGCGACGTTCGTCACCTCGCTGCCCGTACCGGCGGTCGTCGGGATGATGATCTTCGGCACGCCCGGA
Organism: Methylobacterium sp. WL18; assembly: GCF_008040015.1. Taxonomy (NCBI): domain Bacteria; kingdom Pseudomonadati; phylum Pseudomonadota; class Alphaproteobacteria; order Hyphomicrobiales; family Methylobacteriaceae; genus Methylobacterium; species Methylobacterium sp. WL18. The sequence goes on from NZ_VRVD01000031.1 coordinate 8,995, forward strand.
GCCGCGACTTTGTCGATGCCGAGATAATCCTCTACCTTGCCCGGATTGGTAGCCATGACCGAGGCGCATTTCGCAGTGTCAATGGCGCTGCCGCCGCCTAAGCCGACGATCAAGTCGCATCCGAGCGCTCTAACGCGATCGGCACAGGCAATAACCGTCTCGATGCTCGGATCGGGCTCTACGTCGGAGAAGACTTCGACCTCGCGTCCCGCCAGCAGGTCGAGCGCGCGTCCGGCGATGCCGGCCTTTACGAGGCCAGGATCGGTGACCAGGAGGATCTTGCGTTGGCCGAAGCGGTCCACCTCGTCGGCGAGGTGGTTCAGGGCGCCGTTTCCATGCACCAGTCTCTGTATGGCAGTAAAGATCGCAATGTCTGACACGGGCGTGCTTTCGTTGCTGAGAATTAGGCGTTGGTGTTATTGTGGGATCAGATCACGCCGTCGGCCCTGAGCTGGGCGATCTCGTCCGTATTCAGGCCGAGCCGTTCGGATAGGACCTCGTGCGTGTGGCACCCAAGGGAGGGCCCAGCCCACTGCACTGCACCGGGGGTCTCTGAGAGCCGCGGCGTCACGCCCTGCATCGTGAGGCGACCGTACTCTTCGCTCTCGACCTCAACGACCGCGCCGCGTGCGCGGAAATGCGGGTCCTCGACGATACCAGCGGCATCGTTAATCGGTCCGGCCGGCACGGCAGCCTGCTTGAGGAGGGGGAGGAGTTCGTCTAGCGGCAGCTCCCGCGTCCACGCTGCGACGAGGTCGTCCAGTTCCTCCTGATGGGCGCCGCGGGCGCGGTGCGTCGCGTAGCGCGGGTTGGTGGCGAGCTCAGGATTGCCCATGACGTCTGCCAGGCGCCGAAAGATCGCATCCCCGTTCCCGCCGATGATCACCCACTGCCCATCGCGCGTCGGATAGAGGTTCGAGGGAGCAATGCCCGGCAACCGTGTCCCGGTCCGCTGGCGCAGCGCACCAGTCGCGCTGTATTCCGACAGGACGCTCTCTTGGACCGCCAGCACGGCATCCGTGATGCCGACATCTACCACCTGCCCCTTGCCGGTCTGGTGGCGCGCCTCGAGCGCGGCCAACGTGCCTAGAGCAGCGAAGACGCCCGCGAGCGAGTCGCCGATCGACAGCCCAGCGCGGGGTGGGGGCCGGTCTGGGAAGCCGGCGAGTGCGCGCAAGCCTCCCATCGCCTCGGCGATCGCTCCGAAACCGACGTCGCGGCTGTAGGGCCCAGTCTGCCCAAAGCCGGAGACCCGGGTTATGATCAGGCCGGGATTGGCTGTCCACAGGTCGTCCGGGCCGAGCCCCCATTTTTCCAGCGTGCCGGGACGGAAGTTCTCGACCAAGATGTCGGCTTCCGCGAGGAGCGCATGCGCGATCTCCTGGCCTCGTTCGGTGCGCAGGTCGAGGGTCAGGCTGCGCTTATTGCGAGCGATGACCGGCCACCACAGCGACTTACCGTCGAGCTGCACGGCGCCCCACTGGCGCATCACGTCGCCCGTCTGGGGCGGCTCGATCTTGACGACGTCGGCCCCGAGATCGGCGAGGAGCTGGCCGCAGAACGGGCCGGCGATAAACGAGCCCAGCTCGACGACGCGGAGGCCGCTGAGCGCGCCGGATTTCGGAATTGCAGTCATGATGCTTTTCCAACGACAGAGAACCCGCGCACGAGATGAGAGGGGGCATCCGTGAGTTTGCTGCCGATGTTGCGGGACCGGACGCCGTCGATGTGGCTCGCGATCGCAGCGACGGCCTCGTCGACACGGGACTCGCGGATGAAGGTTAGGATGGCATGATGCTCGTCCCAGGACCTGTCGCGGCCCTCCACCGTCCAGACTTCCAGCCACCGCGCACGCGACAGGCGGATCATCAGGTCCTCGACAGCGCGGATGTAGAAGCAGTTGTTTGTTAATCTCGCGAGTTCGACGTGGAAGTCGGAGCCGACGCGGTGCCAGGCCGCGCGGGAATCGTCTCCCCGGCAGGAGGCGAGGATCTCCTCGATCACCGCGATGTCAGCCGCCCGCGCCCGCTCGCAGGCAAGTCTCACCACCTCCACCTCAATGACCTGCCGGAACTCGATGGCCTGCTCAAGTTCGTCGAGCGAGATCGGCGTCACGATCCAGCTTCGGTCCTCGCGGGCGACGAGCCCATCGGTCTCGAGCCGCGCGAGTGCTGCTCGGATCGGGGTGCGCGAGCCGGAGAAGCGGCTCTCTAGAGACCGCTCGCTGAACCGCTCACCCGGCGCCATCTTTAGCGATAGGATGGAATCTCGCAGCTGCTCGTAGATTGCAGTCATCTGCGACATGACTTCATTTCCTTGAAATTACGGCAGACACATCACGCCGCCGCAGTGAACTGAGGTCTGGGGGCTAACTGGCGGGCGGAGACGTAGCTAATGTGATGCTGTCTTCAACCAAGGTCTCTATCAGGGTTTTCGCCTGGGCGAGACCTTTACAAAGGACCGACGACGTCCTGAAGTTTGTTCCAAATTTCGTCGCCGTACTTGGCCTGCCAGTTCTTATAGAAGCTGCTTTTGCCGAGTGTGTCTCGGAACGCTGCACGGTCGACATCCACGAACGTAATGCCCTTGGTCTGCAGGTCCGCGCGCAGGGTATCGCTGAGCTTGGCGACGTCCTGCCGCTGCTCAATTGCCGACCGGTCGATCTCCTTCACGACGATGTCGCGGAGGTTCGCGGGTAAGCCAGCGAAGGTGCGGCGATTGCCAACAACCCAGAATCCGTCCCAGACGTGATCCGTCATTGAGATGCTGTTCTGCACTTCATAGAGCTTCGTCGTATAAATTAAGGGGAGTGCGTTCTCTTGCCCCTCGACGATCTTCGTCTGAAGAGCGGAGTAAACTTCGTTAAAGTTAATCGGTGTCGGGCTGGCACCGAGCGACTGGAACAGAGAGGTCAGCATCGGTGCCACAGGCACGCGGATCTTGAAGCCCTTGATACTATCCGGGCTGGTGATCTTCCGCGTGGACGAGCTGACCTGCCTGAATCCATTGTTCCAGATCTTGTCGGTAACGAACAGGCCGGACTTGACGATCTGCGCGCGGACGTGATCGCCGAAAGCCCCGTCCATTGCCTTCCAGACATGATCGTAGTCGGGAAAGGCAAATCCGGTGTTCAGCGCTCCACAAGACGGAACTAGAGTCGCGAGTATGGATGAGGAGATGTTGAGGATCTCGACACCGCCGCTACGTGCCTGCGAGATGAGATCCGTATCCGAGCCGAGCTGATTGGCCGGAAACAGGTTGATCTCGACACGGCCGCCAGTCGCCTCGCGGATTCGGGTGATCGCCTCGGCGGCGCGCAGGTTGACCGGATGGGTCGGGTCCTGACCAGTCGCGTACTTCAACACGAACTCGGCGCTCTTGGCGCGCAACGAGCCGATCGATACGAGTGGAAGTGCCGCGAGCCCGGATAGAACCCGTCGCCTCGACGAAGTGTTTATCATCTTTGTCGTCACGTTAATTCCTCCCGATCGTTTTATTTGGCGGCTGGCAGTGCACGAGATTGAATGCAGCTAAGCTGGATCTGATCGTCGGCAATCAGCTGAGGGCTGGAGGCGTGGCGCGCCGCGAGCCCATCCGCTTATCTTGGGGGCGTGGGACGCCTCGATCGAAGGCATCCTGCTTGGGATACCAGACGGTATTCCGATCGCGGGAGCTTCGTCAATCTTCAAAAACAGAGTTTTCATGCCCGATGAAGCAACGTGCGCTCGTTTCGCCCCGCAAGGCGCCAAGATCGAGCCTGCCGCGTTGACAGCGCTCTCGGGCCCGGACGAGGCGCTTTCGAGCGCGCATCTAACGGATGGAAGAACGGTGGCGATCGACGTACTCTACCTCACGCCTCATTCACGTTGACGCCGCCAAGATGACGACGGTGTTGAATTTCCATGGCGCGGGGGACACTGCGCGTGCCCCGCACAGTGTGAGTTGGGCGATGGCGGACGGGGTGACGACAGGCATGTTCGTGCAACAGTCCCTCGCGTTCGCGAGCTTGGCTGCCTGATCACACGCACCGGCCGTTTTATCTGCTGCAGAGCATTATCGAGGGATGTCGAACCGCCGTGTTGGGTCGGCAGGAGGCTGTCTGCTTTTCCGACGGTCCTGCACCGAAGCAGACATGCTGCTTTCGGCCAAACTACGTCACGCCGGGGCGCCATCGCTTACAAGACCGGACCTTCGGCAATGCGCCCATGCCGGACGCTTAATGGGCCATCACAATAGCTCGGAAGCGGACGTCGACGACAATCGCGGACGGTGCGATTCGCTCGCAGCATGAAGCGCAGGGCTCTCAAGTCTACGTCGGACCGACGCTCCATCCATGCAGAGTATCGGTCGGCCGAGGTTCAGCCCCGTTTGGCCGGCACATCATCGAACATCTCAGCGAAGCGTTCGTCCTCCCGTGCACACAACGCTCGGCCAGGTAAATATTCCCGACAAGCGATGCAGCGCCCAGGTCAACGCCGCCCGATCTGGGGCACCGTTCAGACAGATGCGGATCGCGTCGGACCGGTTGCGTGTGGCGACCCTCGCGCCGCGCCGGGCTAAGGTCACGGCCGTGGCCTTAGCATTGCTCCACCAGGGCTACTGCGAGCCGCAGCCGGTGATGAGCGCGACCTTGCCGTCGAGGGAGAAGGGGTCTGTCATCGGTCAGCCCGCCCCGCACGCATGTCGTCGGCGGAGCTGATGCCGAGCGCTTCGAGGAAGCGAGAGACCATGTTGTAGGCCCCGACCGTCGCGGTGAGCTCGACGATCGTCCGCGGGTCGAAGTGGGTGCGCAGGTCTGCGAACACGTCAGCCGGCACGTGGATGGTTCGGGTCATCGCATCGCAGTAAGCCAGGGCCGCGCGCTGCGCCGGCTCGAACACGTCTGATGCCGTCCAGTCGGGGAGGGCGTCGACCTGCGCTTGGTGCACCCCTTCGCGCAGCGCGATCGGGATATGCTGCTCGGCCTCGTAGGGTGCCCCGTTGAGGTGGGCGACCTGTAGGATCACGAGCTCGCGCAGGGCCCCCGGCACGACGCAGCGCTGGCGGATCGCGCTGAGGAAATGCAGCCAGCCGTCGGCTACCGACGGGCTGTGCAGCAGCATGGCGTAGAGGTGCAGCACCCCGCCGCGTTGGGCGGTGATGCGAGCGACGAGTTCGGCCGTTTCCGGTCGATTCGGATCCGCATAGGGGAGGTGGGCCATCTGTATCCACTCCGTGGGGTGACGCGGGGATCGCGGCGAGGCGAAGGCCGATAAGGATCTGCCGCGCGTCTTGGCGGCGTTCGGCGGCGGGACGACGCCCCGTGCGAGCCTCACGGATTATCCTCGGCCGTGGCGATCCCGGGTGTTTCGATTGGGACTGGCCGGCTGGTCTGCAGACCTCAGCTCCACCCGTGCGGCGCACAGGGCCAACGATCACACCTCGCTCTCGTGCGTGTGCGAGAACATAGTGTGCCCGGGCGTCTGCAGGTCAGCCCGTAGAATGACGCCTGAGCCAGACTCAGTGATGAACAGTGCTCGTCCATCCGCGCCGCCGAACGCCACGTTGGTAGTGTGCAGGCCGGCGCAAGAGGTTATGCGCAGCACCGGCTCCCCCGTGGCGTCGAACAGCCAGACGGCGCCCTTCCCGGCATGGGCGACGGCGATGCGACCCTCCGCGTCGAGGGCGAGCCCGTCCGGCCCGGCCCCGCCCGACATCTGGATGAAGGTGCCCACCTTGGCGGCCGTCCCGTCCCGCATCAGCGGGATCCGCCAGACCGCGTTGGCCCGCGTAACCGCCAGGTACACCGTGTCCTCAGTGAGGTTCATGACGAGGCCGTTCGGGCTTGGGATGCCGTCCAGGATGCAGGTCACGACCCCGTCCGCCCGAACGCGGAAGAGGCGTCCGCCCGGGTCCTGCCAGCCGGTTAGGCCCTGATCGGTGAAGTAGAGATCGCCATCGCGAGAGAAGAAGAGATCGTTGACGCCCCGGAACCGCTCGGGCCCGACCCGCAGGAGGAACGGCTGGACCGTGCCGGTATCCGGGTCGACGACCATGATGCCGTTCTTGTAGTCGGCGATGAATATCCGGCCGTCACGGTGGATCTTGAGGCCGTTCGGCCAACCATCGTACTCGGCCGCGATGGTGAAACCGCCGTCCGGCGCCACGCACAAGATGCGTCCGTTCGGGATGTCGACACACCAGAGATTGCCGTCAAGGTCGAAGGACGGCCCCTCCAGGAACGATCCGGTCGGCATGCGCCCCGGCTGCGTGCGGATCCACTCGTTCTCCGCCGTGGCCACCCGCCACGCCTCGGGGTAGGTGGCGAAGACTCTCGTTGGGCAGATAGGCGGGGCTGCGTACATCGTGACCTCCGTCTAAGAGTTTAAGCGCGGCGCAGCGCGGGGACGACCGCTGGCGCGGGGAGGTCGCCACCGATCGGGGCGTGCGTCAGGGTCAGCGTGATCACGGCCCCGGTCACCAGCAGCACGCCACCGGCCACGAAGGCGAGGTCGTAGCTACCCGTCGCCGCGATGATGTAGCCCGTGGCGATCGGCGCGATGAGGCCGAACATGTTCCCGCCGGTGATCTGGATCGCCATGGCCTTGCCAGCACTAGCCGGCGACCGCAGCAGATCGGCGGCCAGGGCGATATTGAGCGAGATGCCCGTCGCCAAGCCAGTCAGCGAGATGGTGATCAGGCCCAGGATCATCGGCGTGCTGTCGACGAACGGTGCCGCCAGGATCACGGCCGCGCTGAGCATCGACACGACGACGATGCGCCGCCGCCGCCCCGTGCTGGAGCCGCCCTCCGCGGCCAGCGCACGATCGCTCAGATGGGCGAGGACCCACGCCAAGACCGTTGCCGCGAAGTACGGGAACGCCGTGAACAGGCCCGATTTCACGATCGACATGTGTTTGACGTTGGCGAGATAGCTCGGAAGCCAGGTCAGGAACACGATCTGCGTGTAGACGGCGCAACCCTGCGTGACGGCGACGGCGATCATACTGCGCGAGCGCAACAGCACGCCGAACCCTTCCGCCGAGCCACCTGATTTCGCCCCGGAATCACGCGCCTGCAGGATGAAGGCGCGCTCGTCCTCGCCGACAAAGGTCGCCGTCTCCGGCCCGCGATACCAGACCAGCCAACCGACCAGCCAAACCAAGCCCAGCAAGCCGGCCGTATAGAACCCCCACCGCCAGCCGTGGACAGACACCACCCACCCGAGCAGCAAGGTCCCGAACGCAGGCCCCGCGTAGCCGCCGCTGTTGAGCATCGTGGCCGCCAGACCGAACTCGGATCGCGGCGCCCAATCCCGCAACACGCGACCGCCCGCTGGATAGGTGGACGCTTCCGCCGCGCCCATCAGCATGCGCGAGCCGAGAAGGCTGACGAAGCCGGACGCGAGCCCTGTGAGAATCGTCGCGCCGGACCACACGAGCACACCGACACCGTTGACCACCTTCGCCCCGTAGCGATCGGTCAGAAATCCGCATGGGATCAAGCAGACGACATACGTCCAGAGATAAGCTGAGAACAGGTAACCGACCTGCACCGGACTCAGATTGTATTCAGCCGCGATCGCCGGCGCCGCGACCGACAACGCGACCCGGTCCACATAATTAAAGACGACAAGCAAGAAAATGCCAATATACAGCAGATAACGGCGCTTGCCCATTCGCACCTCCCGATGCAGTCGGTATGATTATTTTATATTACAATTGAAGACATAGGATGCCGTAATCATTCCCGGCACCGCGAGCTCTTGATCCGCGCCGTATTGTTGCTCGGCATAGATGCGCGCGCCGCGGTGTGCAGCAATCGATCAGTCGATCAAGTCCGGATGCTGGCGCAAAGTGCGGTCGAACATCGGCTGGGCATGAAGCCACGCCATGAACGGAGTGGCGAGGTGTTTGGCGGAGTGCGCCGCGTTGGCTTCGGGAACGAGCTTCAGGGGGTGGCCCGTCGCCTCGGCCTTAAGTTGAATCTCGCAGGCCCGCTCGGCGGCCACGAACCACCAAACGGCCTCCTCGATGCTCTCCTGGCCGGCGCTGAACAGGCCGTGGTTCTGGTGAATGGCGACCTTGGTGTCGCGTCCGAACGCGGCGGCGACGCTGTGGCCGGCCCCGCGCTCCACCACCACGGCGCCAGCTTCCTCGGTGATCAGGGCCTGCCCATCACCGTAGAAGCCGCAGGCCGTCTGAGTGATCGGATCCAGTCGCCGGCCCAGGGCGGCCCAAGCCATGCCGTTGATCGTGTGGCAGTGGCACGATGCCAGGATGCCGGGGTGCGCCTCGTGGATGGCGGCGTGCAGGACGAAGCCGGCGCGGTTCACCGCACGCGCGCCCTCGATGACTCGGCCGTCGTGGTCGACGAGGAGGAGGTCCGACGCCTTGACCGCCCCGAATTCCATGGCGAACGGATTCGTCCAGTAGAGGTTCGGATCCTCCGGGTCGCGGACGGTGATGTGGCCGGCGAATCCATATTCGTAGCCCAGATCAGCAAAAAGCCTACAGGCGGCCGCCAACCGAACCTTGCGGTGCCTTCGCTCCTGCGCGGCATCATCGAACACGGGGTAGCGGGGGAAAGCCAGACCGGCTTGGTCAGGTTCGTACACCGACCGCTTGGCTGCAACATTCATTTGTCGAGTCCTTTAATCGTTCGAATGGTATTTGATATTATCTTTCGCGATCAGTCTAATCAAAAAATGGAACTGGCTGACACAATGCCGATGCTGTTTTGCTTCTGCTGCTTTCGTTCCTGGGACGTCCTCTTCCCCACATCACGTACGGGGGCGGGTTAACCCAACCGGAAGCCCCCCAGCACTCAAGTGGGCGCCCTTCATTTCAAGGCTTGCTGCGCCCGCCGATGAACGCCTGCACCGCATCCCGATGCTCGGGCGTCGCGGTGATCACCGCATAGTGCGAGGAGATCAGGTCGAGGTTGGTGCGCAGGTCGTTGCGCATCCCCTGATAGACTGCGCGCTTGATCAGGCTCAGCGTGAGCGGTGGCGCCTTGGCGATCCGACGCGCCAGCGCCCCGACCGCCGGCATCAGGGCCACATCGTCGTGAACGCCGTTGACGAGGCCGATCCGGAGCGCTTCCTCCGCATCGACGAAATCGCCGGTGAAGAACAGCTCCAGCGCCTTCGCGGTGCCGACGAGGCGGGGCAGGAAGTGAGCGCCACCGGCCCCGGGCACCAGACCGACACGGACGTAGGTCTCGGCGAAGCGGGCGCTTTTCGCGGCGTAGCGCAGGTCGCACATCAGCGCGAGGTCGAGGCCCGCCCCGGTGGCCACGCCGTTCAGAGCGGCGATGACCGGCTTGTCGAGGTCCTCGAGCGCCAGCGGGATGCGCTGGATTCGGCCGTAGAGTTCGTCCTTGCGCCGCTGAGGCGGCTGGTCGAGGCGCTCGCCCATCTCGACGATGTCGCCACCGCTGCAGAAAGCCGGGCCCGCGCCGGTCACGACGACGACGCGGACGGCATCGTCCGTGCGGCAGCGCTGCAGAGCCGCCGTCCAGGCCTCGATCATCGGGAAGGTGAAGGCGTTCTTCCGCTCGGGCCGGTTCAGCGTGATGGTCGCCACACCCTCCGCGACGGAGAACAGCAGGTCTCCGCCCGCACCGCGTGTCTCGGCCTCAAGCGTCATCGGGCGGTCTCCTCGGATTGCGTGGACGGGTCCGGCGGGGCGGCCGCCCCGGTGAGGGCAGCGATCTCGGCCGGGTCGAGGCCCGCCTCGGCCAGAACCTCGGCGGTGTGCTCGCCGAGCCGGGGGGCGTGCCGGCGAATCGCGAAGTCGCTGCCACTGAACGAAACCGGTCGGCGCATGGTGCGGTAGCGCCCCTCGCTCGGATGCTCGGCGGCCCCGAAGAAGCCCACCGCTTTCAGGTGCGCGTCGTCCGGCAGTTCCTCCAACCCGAGGACGGGCATGCACGGGATGCTCACCGAATCGCAGAACGTCACCCAAGCGGCGGTGGTCCTGCGCGGAGCCTCTTCCTCCACCAGCGCGTACAGGACTTCGATGTTCTCCACCCGCACGGCGAGCGGGGTGAAGCGCGGGTCGTCCACGAATTCGAGCCGGCCGGTGTGGATGAAGAAGTCGCGCCAGTTCCGGTCGGAGTAGGGCAGGATGCAGGCATAGCCGTCCTGGGTGCGGTAGGGCTTGCGCTTCGGGCTGAGCACCCGGTTGAAGCCCGGCGGCCCAAGTGGCGGCTCGAAGGCGAAGCCGACCATGTGCTCGACGAAGTTGAACTCGACCATCGTCTCGAACATCGGCACCTCGACCGCCTGCCCGACGCCGCCGGCCCGACGCTCGTAGAGGGCCGCCAGGATCGCACAGGCAATAGCCTGGCCGGCGATCTTGTCGCACAGCACGGTCGGCAGGTAGCCGGGCTCACCGGTGGCGGCGGTCTGGAGGGCGGCGAGGCCGGAGCCCGCCTGGATCAGGTCGTCGTAGGCTGCCTTGTGGGCATAGGGGCCGTCAGCCCCGAACCCGTAGGCCCCGCAGAAGATGATCTCGGGCTTGAGCGCGCGGACTCGCTCGTAGCCGTAGCCCAGGCGCAGGATCGCGTCCGGGCGCATCGAGTGCACGAAGACGTCCGCCGTCACGATCAGCCGGTCGAGGGCCGCCCGCGCCTCGGGCCGCTTCAGGTCCAGGCGGACGCTGCGCTTGTTGCGGTTGAGGTGCAGGAAGTTGCCGCCCATCCCAGCGTTGCGGGCCGGCCGGTAGTGACGGAAGGAATCGCCCTCCGGCGTCTCGATCTTGATCACGTCGGCGCCGAGATCGGCCAGAATGTGCGTGGCCGACGGTCCCATGATGACGCTGGTGAGATCCACGATCCGCACGCCCGCCAGGGGACCGGCCTTTTTCGTCTCGGCGGAATGATCCAGCACGCGGCGATCTCCCATGTTAGCCGGCACCGGCCCGCAGCCGGACCAGCATTGGCCAGAGAGCGGTGCCTCCGCCCGCGCAGACCGCGCGCCCGATCCGTTCCTGCCACAGAGCGTCGGAGCCGAACTCGTCTCGCCAAGACCACAGCCGCCGCGTCGCGCGGTGCAGCGGGTGCTCCTGGGTGAAACCCATCGCCCCGTGGATCTGATGACAGATCGCGGCGACGTGGCCCGCCGCCTCGCCGCAGCGCGCTTTAGCGATCGCGGTGGCGAGGACGAAGCGCGCATCTCCCCAGCACGCGGCAGCGAGATCAGCCGATGCAGTCGCCGCCGCGACGTGGCCCGCGGCCTCGGCCAGCATGTGCTGGATCGCCTGAAACTTGGCGAGCGGCCGCCCGAATTGCTGCCGCTCGCGGGCGTGATCGAGGGCGGAGGCGAGGCAGGTCTCCATCGCGCCCACCAACTGCTGCGCGCGCACCCAGGCGCCGGCTGCCTCCACCGAGCCGACACCAACCTCGGCGGCCCAGTCCGGCGCTGTCCGTACCTCGTCGATGGCGGCGGTACAGCCTGTGAGGTCGAGGGCGTCGCGCGGCTCACCCGCGAGGTTGTGGCGCGTATCACGAACCGTGCCCGGCGCCGTGATCCGCACGAGGTGGCGGACGCCTGCGCCGTCGATCGCATCCACGAGCAGGGCCGCGACCGAACCGCCCCAGGGCACCTGCGCCGCCCGCCCGTCGAGGACGAAACCGTCGGCCCGCCGCGTGATTCGAACGGGGCTGCCGGCTGGGACCAAGGTGAGGGCGCCCTCCGGCGCGCCGCCGCC